>NZ_JAHDIG010000004.1:123461-133992 GCF_020630935.1 Bernardetia sp. | reverse complement strand
ATTTTTAATCAGAAATACAAAATAACAATTTTGTGAAAACTAACTACTTAATAAATGATGATATTCATGAGGTTTAACATTATAACTGTCTTTTTCTTTATTGTACTAGCATCTTGTTCTCGCATAAATCCTGAACTATATGTACATTGCTTTGAGCAAGTAGATTCTATAAAAATGGATACTTCATTTGTAGAATTTTCTGGCGAATCAGATCCGTACATCCAAAAAAAATATTTTGACAGCATAGCTCCTTGTATGACTTCACTAAAATATAAGGAAGTATATTTTACACAAGAACATACTGGAGACTCTATGATAGTCATAATTGTTGAGCGAGGAACTAGAATAGAATTTTTTCCAAATACTACTAGAAATCAAGAAGTAAAAACACATACAATGGAACGTGTTAAGATAAAAGACCATTGGTATCTCAATAACTATTTTTGGTAAGAGTTTAGTAGGTGATTATAAACTTTGTTTTTAGATTTTCTATACAGATACATGACTCATAATTTATCATATAACCTACCCATAAACCACCTTCTGTTGAGTATCTAACCTAGAAACAGCTTTTGCTTCTAGTTCAGTTTGTCCCATTAAATGTAAATCAATCTGACGAGCAGCCTCACGCCCCTCTGAAATTGCCCAAACGACAAGCGATTGCCCTCTTCTCATATCGCCTGCTGCAAAAACGTTTGGGTTATGAGTTTGATAATTTTCTGCTTGAATATTTCCTCTTTCGTCTAACAAAATACCTAATTCTTCAAGCATTTCGGCACGTTCTGGATGCAGAAAACCCATCGCCAAAAGTACCAAATCACAAGGAACAATCCTTTCTGTTTTTGGGTCTTCCTCAAAACCCATTTTTCCATTTTCTGTTTTCCATTCTATATCGACGAGTTTTACTCCTGTGAGTTCGCCTTTCTCATTCCCTACAAATTCCTTTGTCAAGATAGACCAAGTACGCTCACAACCTTCTTCGTGAGAAGACGATGTACGAAGCATCATTGGGTAATTAGGCCAGGGCGTGTTTTCTGCTCGTTCTTTTGGAGGCATCGGCATCAGTTCGATTTGAGTTACTGATTTTGCTTTTTGCCTGTTAGAAGTTCCTACACAATCCGAACCTGTATCTCCTCCACCAATTACGACTACTTTTTTATTTGTTGCCAAGATTTCGCCTTGTTGATACGTATTTCCTGCGTGGTCGTATTTGATGACTTTTTTCGCTGTTCGTTTGTTTTGTTGACTCAAAAATTCCATTGCAAAATGAACACCTTTAAGTTCTCGTCCTTTAATATCCAAATCTCTAGGAACAGTTGAACCTCCACAAAGCAAAATAGAATCAAATTCTTCCATCAAATCTTTTACACGAATATTTACACCTACATTCGCATTCGTTTTGAAAATAATGCCTTCGGCTTTCATTGTTTTCAAGCGACGGTCTATAATTTTTTTCTCTAATTTGAAATCAGGGATTCCATAGCGAAGCAATCCACCAATAGCATCAGCACGTTCGAAAAGAGTTACAGCATGTCCTGCTTTATTGAGTTGTGAAGCTGCTGCAAGTCCTGCTGGTCCTGAGCCTACAATGGCAACTTTTTTTCCTGTTCTAGTTTGAGGTGGATTTGCTTTCACATAACCTTTTTCGAATGCTTTTTCTATGATAAAGCGTTCAATCGCCTCTATGGCTATGGCAGGTTTATTGATTGCCAACACGCAAGATGATTCACAAGGCGCAGGGCAAATTCTTCCTGTAAATTCTGGGAAATTATTGGTAGAAACAAGGATTTCATAGGCTAGTTCCCAATTTTTTTGATAGACAGCATCGTTAAATTCTGGAATAATATTGCCTAAAGGACAACCACTATGGCAAAAAGGAACACCACAATCCATACAGCGTGAAGACTGTTCGACAGCTTTTGTGGTAGAGAGTGTTTCTTCCACTTCTAAATAATCTTTTACCCTTTCGTTTATATTTCTTTTGGTGGGTATATCTCTAGTAAATTCTATAAATCCTGTTGGTTTGCCCATTTTATTTTTTTGTTTAAAAGTCGTCGGTGGGGACACCGACAACGGCTTGTTTTTAGGTCAAACGGCTTGCCTTTGACTTTAAACGATTTGTAATGCAGTTAAAGACTCGCCTTTAACCTACTAATTTTTGTATCTTTATTTTATTACCAGCTCATCTTCTTTGTCTTCTAATTTTTGTGATACACTAATATTTCGTTCAGATAATGCTCGTTTGAAATCTGTCGGCATTATTTTGATAAAGTAAGGAAGAGAACTTTCCCAATCATTGAGTATTTCTTTAGCAAGTAAAGACTCTGTATAACGAAGATGATTTTCTATGTACATTCTGATAATATTTTCATCTTCACTCGTGAGCTTTTCTATTTCTACCATTTCAGCATTGAGTTTTTGTTCAAAATCGCCTTCTTTATTCCAAATATAAGCTACTCCTCCACTCATTCCTGCTGCAAAGTTTTGTCCTGTATCTCCTAGATTAATAACTAAGCCTCCTGTCATGTATTCACAACCGTGGTCACCAATTCCTTCTACAACGGCTTTTACACCAGAGTTACGGACTGCAAAACGCTCGCCTGCCATTCCTCTGATATATGCCTCACCAGAAGTTGCTCCGTAGAATGCTACATTTCCGATAATGCTATTTTCGGCTGGAACAAACGTCGCTTTTTGGTCTGGATAAAAAATAAGTTTTGCTCCTGAAAGCCCTTTTCCAACATAATCATTTGCATCGCCTTCTATTTCCATGGTAAGTCCTTTTACAGCAAAAGCAGCAAAACTTTGTCCTGCCGTTCCTTTAAACTTTAAATGTAGAGTGTCTTTTGGAAGTCCTTTCAAACCATATTTTTTGGAAATTTTGTGTGAGAGAATAGTACCCACAGCACGGTCTGTATTTCTTATTTGAAATTCTAACTGTGTTGGTTCTAGCGTATCAATATTAGATTGTACTTGCTCTAAAATTTTCCAATCCAAAACATTATCTATTCCATGGTCTTGTTCTTCTTGTTTGAACAAACCTACTTCCGAACTTGCAGGGGCTTTGTATAAAATTTTTGATAAATCAATATTCTGATATTTCCAATGCGTAATATCATCACGCATAGTTAATCTATCACTCTGACCTATCATCTCATTGACAGTTCTGAAACCGAGTTCTGCCATGATTTCTCTAAGTTCTTCAGCCAAAAACTTAAATAAATTGACAACATATTCAGGCTTTCCAGTAAACAAAGCTCTAAGTTCTTTTCTCTGTGTAGCCACTCCTACAGGACACGTATTTAGATGACATTTTCGCATCATAATACAGCCTGTACTGACAAGAGCTGCTGTTGCTACGCCCCATTCTTCTGCTCCAAGCAAGGCTGCCACAGCCAAATCTTTTCCTGTTCGAATTTGTCCATCTACTTGTACAGTTATACGGCTACGCAATTTGTTTTTAACTAAAGTTTGATGCGTTTCAGCTATTCCCAATTCCCAAGGAAGTCCTGCATGACGAATAGAGCTAAGTGGAGAAGCTCCTGTTCCTCCATCGTGTCCAGAAATAAGAACTACATCTGCATGAGCCTTGCTTACGCCAGTAGCTACCGTTCCGACACCTGCTTCTGAAACCAATTTGACATTAATTCTAGCTTCTGGATTAGCATTTTTGAGGTCAAAAATCAGTTGAGCCAAATCTTCAATCGAATAAATATCATGGTGTGGAGGAGGAGAAATAAGCCCTACACTCGGTGTAGAATAACGCACTTTTGCAATCCAGTCATCGACTTTATGCCCTGGTAATTGTCCACCCTCTCCTGGTTTTGCACCTTGCGCCATTTTGATTTGAATTTCAGTGGCATTACTCAAATAATGACTATTTACTCCAAAACGCCCAGAAGCAACTTGTTTAATGGACGAACTCATAGAATCGCCATTTTCTAAAGGCTTATAACGAGAAATATCTTCTCCACCTTCTCCACTATTACTTTTTCCTCCTATTCGGTTCATGGCAATAGCAAGCGTAGTGTGTGCCTCCCAAGAAATAGAACCAAAAGACATAGCTCCTGTCGCAAATCGTTTGAAAATATTCTCAGCAGGCTCTACTTCATCTATCGGAATAGGAGTTGAAGGTTTAAATTTGAGCATTCCACGCAAAGTGAGGGCTTTTTTGGTTTGGTCATCTATCAGACGAGTATATTTTTTGAATAACTGATAATCCTCTTTTTGAGTAGATTGTTGTAGTAAATGAATGGTTTGAGGATTGAAAACGTGTTCTTCTCCTCGCTGTTTCCATTGGTAAATTCCTCCAGCTTCTAAGCGTAATTTTTGTGTAGTTGTATTGTTTTTGGTAGGATAAATTATCTGATGACGAATCAAGACTTCTCTAGCAATATCATCTAACTTTAAGCCACCAATGCGTGAAACTGTTCCTGTGAAGTATTTATCTACAACCTCTTTGTCAATTCCTAAAACTTCAAATATTTGCGCTCCTTGATACGATTGCAGTGTAGAAATGCCCATTTTAGCAAAAATCTTTAATAACTCTTTTCCAACTGCTTTGATATAATTTTTCTGTAATTCTTCGGTTGTTAGGTCAGTAGTTAGTCTTTCTTTCTTTTTTAGAAAATCAATAGTTTCTAATGCTAAATATGGATTTATACCAGAAGCACCAAAACCAATCAATGTTGCAAAATGATGTGATTCCCAAGCATCTGCTGTTTCAGTAATTATTCCAATGTTATCACGCAATCCTTTTTTGATTAAATGATGGTGTACAGCAGATGTTGCAAGTAATGAAGGAATTTGAGCATGATTGCTGTCTGAAGTTCTGTCAGAGAGAATAATAATCGAAAAGCCATCTTTCACAGCATCTTCAGCATAATTACAAATTCTTTCTAAGCCTCGTTCCAACATTCCTGCTTTTATATCGGCTCTGAAATAAGTAAAAATGGTCTTGGATTGAAAACCTTTGTGGTCAAGGTGTCGGATTTTTTCTAAATCCTTGTTATTTAAAATAGGCTGAGGAAGCTCTAAGGTATGGCAGTGTTTGGGAGTTTCGGTAAGTAGATTTTGTTTTGCTCCTACAAAGGAAATCAAAGACATGATGCTTCGCTCTCTTATAGAATCTATGGGAGGATTAGTTACTTGGGCAAATAGTTGTTTGAAATAATTGGATAAATGCTGACTTTGCTCTGATAACACAGCTAATGGCGTATCTAATCCCATAGAACCTAACGGAACATTGGCTGAAACTGCCATTGCTCCAATGATATACTTCAAGTCTTCAGAAGTATAACCTGCTTCTATTTGTCTTTTTATGAGATTTTTATTGTTGAGTGGAATAAATTTACTTGCAGGTTTTAGAATTTCTTTGAGTTTGATTTTATTTTCTTTAAGCCATTCTCCATAGGGTTGTTGGGCGCATATCTTGGCTTTTACTTCTTCATCACTCAAAATTTTGCCTTGCTCCATATCCACAATAAACATTCTACCTGGTTGGAGGCGACCTTTTGAAACAATCATAGACTGGTCTATGTCCAAAACACCAGCTTCTGATGCCATAATTACTCTGTCATCTTTTGTTACCCAATACCTTGACGGACGTAAGCCATTTCTATCTAAAGTTGCTCCTACAATTTTTCCATCTGTAAACGTAATAGATGCAGGACCATCCCAAGGTGCAATTAATGAAGCATGATATTCATAAAATTCTTTTCGTAGTTGTGCCATTTGCTCATTTCCATCCCAAGCCTCTGGAATAAGCATCATCATGACGTGAGGAAGTGAACGCCCACTCAATACCAACATTTCAATAACATTATCCAAGTTTGCAGAGTCAGATTGTGATTTTCCACAGATAGGACGAAGCATATCTAGTTCTTCTTTCGTAAAATATTCTGATTCAAATTGTGTTTCAGAGGCTTGAAACCAGTTTACATTACCTTTAACAGTATTTATCTCACCATTGTGAGCAATGTATCTAAATGGTTGTGCTAATTTCCAAGAAGGAAACGTATTGGTAGAAAAACGAGAGTGAATAACAGCAAGAGCCGAAACTACACTCTCATTGTGTAAATCTGAAAAATAAGGACGTACTTGTTCTGTGGTAAGCTGTCCTTTATAAACAATGGTTTTATAAGAGAGGGAAGCAAAATAAAAGTTATTATTTACTCCTTGTACACTTTCATTGATTACTCTTGTAGCATAATTTCGCAAAACAAAGAGTTTTCTCTCAAAAAAATCTTTATCAGAAGACTCTGAAGTGGTAGGCGATAGTTTGAGAAAAACTTGTTCCATAACTGGCTCTCCAGCTAAGGCACTTTTACCTATTTCTTTGTTGTTGGTAGGAACTTTTCGGTAGCCTATAAGCTCAAGACCAAGTTGTTTTATTTTTCTATCTAAAATAGTTTTACACTCTTCTCTTAACTGGTCATCTTTTGGGAAAAATACTATTCCTACACCGTACTTACCATAAGGAGGGAGTTTCATTCCCAACTTTGTACACTCATCTAAAAAAAACTCGTGGGGCATCTGTATCAGAATGCCTGCACCATCTCCTGTATTGACTTCACAGCCACATGCTCCTCGGTGTTCCATACGAGTAAGCATTTGGAGTGCATCCTCTATGATTTGATGCGATTTACGTCCCTTTATATTAGCAATGAATCCAATTCCACAAGCATCATGTTCAAAGCTTGGGTCGTATAGTCCTTCAGTTTTCAATTTCTTATATTTTTAGTTCATTTTGAATATGGTTTTATGGTGTGTTTATGATTTGTGTGTGTTTATTGCATTTTTGATAAAAAAGCAATGGTTTTATTGAAAATACTTAGGAAAGTAGTGAATAATTTTTAATAAATCAAAATGAGATAGGAAATTGTTTTGTAATGTCTTTTTCTACAATAAAAGTTATGACGATTTTGTAGAGGTCTGAATAATTTCTTAAAAATCAAATTATAGTTAATTCTTAGTCTTCTTTTATTTTGCAGTTGTACTAAAAAATGAGTTCTAAAATATCTTGGACTTTAGTTAAAACACTCCTAGTATAGTTCTAACTGGATGGCATTTTTTTATGCTCAAAAGTTATCCACAAAATTTAATATTGGAAAGAAGAGTATCATTTTGAAAGCCAATTCAAAATTCGTAATTTAAAAATTAGTAACAGAAAGCTATTTTTAGTAGTAATTTTTCAATAGAAAAGGTTTTTATGCATTTGATTTATAAATGACTATCCAAAAATTCTTCTTAACAAAAGATGCTACTTTACGTTACTAGCAAGGTAATCTTTCTTAGATTGAATCTAAATAATTCAGTTCTGAAATAAGATGCTTATTTTTGTTCCAAAATCTGATACCGTATTTTCAATTTGTAACTGCTTTTGAATCAGTTAGAAAAAATACGAAACTACACCCAACATTAATTTATTCAAAATCTCAATATAATATGTACGTAATCAAGCGAGACGGTAGGAAAGAAGAAGTGATTATGCAAAAAATCACAGCTAGAATAGAAAGACTTTGTGATAACTTGGATACTCGTTATATCAAACCTAAAGAAATTACTTATAAAGTTTTGGCTGGTCTTTACGACAATGTAACTACCATAGAGCTAGACGAACTAGCAGCCGAAACAGCAGCTACAATGGCAACGGTTCACCCAGACTATGCTATCTTAGCTTCAAGAATTGCCATTTCGAATCTTCATAAAGAAACAAAAGATGCTTTTTCTGATACTATTGAAGACCTTTACAACTATGTAAATAAGAAAACAGACGAAAATGCAGGTCTTATTTCAGAAGAAGTTGTACAAGTAGTTCGAAAGTATGCTCATGTCTTGAACCAAGCCATTGATTACGGCAGAGATTACGAATACGATTATTTTGGATTCAAAACTTTAGAACGTTCTTATCTTTTACGTTTAAATGGCAAAGTAGTAGAACGCCCTCAACAAATGCTTATGCGTGTTTCTGTAGGGATTCACGGAGCAGATATTGATTCGGCTATCAAAACCTATCATTTGATGTCTGAACGTTGGTTTACACACGCTACCCCAACACTTTTCAATTCGGGTACGCCAAAACCTCAAATGTCATCTTGTTTCTTACTTCAAATTCAAGGTGATAGTGTTGATGGCATTTATGATACGTTGAAGCAATGTGCTAAAATTTCTCAATCGGCTGGAGGAATTGGTGTAAGTGTACATAATGTACGTGCAACAGGTTCGTATATTCGTGGAACAAATGGCTACTCTAATGGAATTGTTCCGATGCTAAAAGTTTTTAATGATACAGCTCGTTATATTGACCAAGGAGGAAACAAGCGTAAAGGTGCTTTTGCTGTTTATTTAGAGCCTTGGCACGCCGATATTTTTGAGTTTTTAGATTTAAAGAAAAATCATGGTAAAGAAGAAGCTAGAGCAAGAGACTTGTTCTATGCACTTTGGATTTCTGATATGTTTATGAAGCGTGTACAGGAAGATGGCGAGTGGTCGCTTTTCTGTCCGAATGAAGCTAGAGGTCTGTCAGACTGTTATGGAGAAGAGTTTGAAAAACTGTATTTGCAATATGAAGCAGAAGGAAAAGCTCGCAAAACAATTAGAGCGCAAGAACTTTGGTTTGCTATCTTGGAAGCACAGATAGAAACTGGTACGCCATATATGCTTTATAAAGACCATGCTAATAACAAATCCAACCAAAAAAATCTAGGTACAATAAAGTCTTCAAATCTTTGTACTGAGATTATGGAATATACTGCGCCAGACGAAGTAGCAGTTTGTAATTTGGCTTCTATTGCACTTCCTAAGTTTGTAATGGAAAATGAGGAAGGCAAGTTAGAATTTAACCATCAAGCTCTTTATGATGTAACCTATCAAGCAACTGTCAATCTGAACAGAATTATTGATAGAAATTATTATCCGATAGAAGAGGCACGTAAGTCTAATTTCCGTCATCGTCCGATTGGTTTGGGTGTTCAAGGTTTGGCAGATGCATTTATTATGCTTCGTATGCCATTTGAATCGGAAGAAGCAGCCAAACTCAATAAAGAAATCTTCGAAACGATTTATTTTTCTGCCATGACAGCTTCTAAGGATGTAGCTATACAAGAAGGAGCTTATGAAACTTTTGAAGGTTCGCCACTTTCTAAAGGACAATTCCAATTCGATTTGTGGAATGTAGATGAAGATTATCACTCTGGACGTTGGAACTGGAACGAGCTTAGAGAAGAAGTAGTAAAACATGGTGCTAGAAACTCACTTTTAGTTGCTCCAATGCCAACAGCTTCTACCTCACAAATTTTAGGTAATAACGAATGTTTTGAGCCTTACACTTCAAACATTTATGTTCGTCGTGTGCTTTCTGGAGAGTTTGTAGTAGTAAATAAGCATCTTTTAAAAGATTTGATTGAGGTTAATTTGTGGGATGACGAGATGAAAAATGAACTTATTGCAGCAAACGGCTCAGTTCAAAATATCAAGCGTATTCCTCAAGAATTGAAAGATATTTATAAAACGGTTTGGGAAATCAGTCAGCGTACTATTATTGATATGTCAGCTGATAGAGGTGCTTATATTTGCCAAAGTCAGAGTTTGAATGTTCATATTCAGAACCCTACATTTGGAAAACTAACTTCTATGCACTTCCATGCTTGGAAAAAAGGCTTAAAAACTGGAATGTATTATCTACGTACGAAAGCTGCTGCTGATGCAATTAAGTTTACAGTAGATAAAGATGCGCTCAGTACGGGTTTAGACAACAAGCGTAAAGCTGAAAAGGTAATGGCTGATAGCAATGAAGAAATCTTGGCTATGGCTGAGAATATGGAAGAAGAATCAAATTTAGCTCTTGCTAGAATCCATAAACGCCAAAATGGGCAAGCACAAGAAGAACAACTCAAAGACGGATTAGGTGGAGCAAGTTGCTCACTAGACGACGATGATTGTTTAGTATGTGGTAGCTAAACTTTAGCCATATAATTAGAGAAAAGTCCTCAAATTCATAAGAGTTTGAGGACTTTTTATTTTCAAGATTGTTACTTTTTGTAAAAGACAGAATTAGAAAGGAAGTACGTAGTTTAAAATCTAATTCTAAACCTGTATGAAACGTAAACGACTTTATCCAAATTTGGTAGTGCTTTCACATTATGGAATAATAATTCTATTTTTTGCAACTCTGATAGTAGGTTTGTATATGTTTCGCCTTACTTGGCTATACAGTTTTGATGGAATCAGTAAAGAAGTAGAAGAAAAGATAAAGAGTGTAGATAAACAGTCTTTTAGCTATGACAATATTATCCCTTATTACTTAGGCGTATCTATTTATGAAGATATGGATTGGCTTGCCAAAAATATGACACAGAAAGAAGCAGAGAAAGTTCTAAACTATCCCAACCCTGTTGTTAGAATAACAGCTTATAGAAATTTATTAAACTACAACTCACAGTCCTTTTCTGAGAAAAACTTTCAACTTCTTTCTAAAGCACTTCAAGAAAATGAAATACTGACTGGAAGTTCAGGGAGTTGTGTAGGCTGG
>NZ_JAHDIG010000004.1:89394-123361 GCF_020630935.1 Bernardetia sp. | reverse complement strand
AAATAATCTCCCTTCAAATCTGAAAGGCGAATCATTCCTTCACAGGCTGTTGAAGTAATTTCGACATAAAGCCCCCATTCGGTTACACCCGAAACCATTCCTTCAAATACTTCTCCGATATGGTCTGCCATAAACTCAGCTTGTTTGAAGCGAATAGAAGCACGCTCAGCATCAGAAGCACGTTTCTCCATATCTGATGAATGTCTTGCTAGGCTTTCATACTTGGCTGGATTTATAGATTTTACATTCTTTTTAAGATACTTTTCCAACAGACGGTGTGCCATCATATCTGGATAACGACGAATAGGCGATGTAAAGTGAGAATAATGGTCAAATGAAAGTCCATAATGTCCAGTAGCTTTAGTTGTATATACTGCCTTTGC
This sequence comes from Bernardetia sp., assembly GCF_020630935.1. Taxonomy (NCBI): domain Bacteria; kingdom Pseudomonadati; phylum Bacteroidota; class Cytophagia; order Cytophagales; family Bernardetiaceae; genus Bernardetia; species Bernardetia sp. Next base: position 122,978 of record NZ_JAHDIG010000004.1, on the reverse strand, counting down.
CATCGAACGAATTGCCAAAGACTGCAATGTTTCATATTCTGGCTTACCTTCTGTTGCTTTTACTAGCTTTGCCAACGACTCTGCAAAATGCTCTGGGTCTGTATTAATGTCATAACCAAAGGTTTTTGCCATTGCCTTCAAATTAGCAAGTTTTTCTGGGTCTGGGTCGTCGTGAACACGATAAATCATTGTATTTTTTTCTTTGCCTCCCTTATAGTTATATACAAATTCAGCTACACTTTTATTTGCCAAAAGCATATATTCCTCTACCAATTTGTGAGCATCTTTTCTAATTTTTGGAATAACCCCCAAAGGCTTTCCATTTTCGTCTAGCTTGAACTTTACTTCTTGTGTTTCGAAACTAATCGCTCCATGTCTGAATCTTTTAGCCTGTAATTTTTTTGCAATATCATTCAGAATATTTATTTCATCTGCATAATCTCCTTCTTTTGTTTCGATGCGCTCTTGTGCTTCTTCGTACGTAAAACGACGGTCAGAATAGATTACCGTTTTGCCATACCATCTTTTGTGTACACTTCCATTTTTATCTAGCTCAAAGACAGCCGAAAATGCTAGTTTTTCCTCTTGTGGACGCAAAGAACACAGATTATTTGAAATTCGTTCTGGAAGCATCGGCACAACTCTGTCCACCAAATAAACCGAAGTAGCACGTTTTTGAGCTTCTTTTTCTAATAAAGTATTTGGGCGAATATAATGTGTAACATCAGCAATATGCACACCTATTTCATAGTTTCCATTTGGCAAATAACTAAGTGAAATGGCATCATCAAAATCTTTTGCATCGTGAGGGTCAATCGTAAAAGTAAGTGTAGGACGGAAATCTTTACGCTTTTTGAACTCTTCTTTGGTAAGGTCATCTGGAACATCTTCTGCTTTTTTTATCAGTTTTTCGTCAAATTCCATTGGCAAACCAAATTCTACCATAATGGCGTGAATTTCTGCCTCATTTTCTCCAGCTTTCCCCAACACTTCGATTACTTCTCCTACTGGATTTTTGTCTTTGTCTTCTGTCCATTCGGTAATCTTGACAACTACTTTATCATTATTGGTAGCTCCATTGAGATTATCTAAGGGAACAAAAATATCCATTTTCATTTTCTTAGATTCTACAATCACGAAAGCAAAACGGTTGAACAGCTGAACATTACCAACAAACTCTGTACGCCCACGCTCAACTACTTCAATTACTTCTCCTTCTGGATTTTTTCCTTTTTGTTTTCCTGTCAGCTTAATTTTTACAGTATCTCCAGTAATGGCACTTTTTATTTTGTGTTGCCCTACCCAAGCATCTTCTTCTAGCTCTTCACAGATTACATAAGAATAATCTCTCATTCCTCCGTCCACAACGCCAATATACTCTCCTTTTTCAAGGGTAGTTTTTGATTTTGTATCTAACTTAAAATCTGCATTTTTAGATTTATTTGGATGAGTACCATCTCCTACTACATCTTTTCTTTTTGGCAGGTCTGTATTTTTCTTATCCGATTCCGAAGTATTTTTGTTTGTTTTACTTTCTCTTTTATCTTTGTTAGCCGATTTGTTTTCAGATTCTTTCTTTGTATTTTCAGATGCTGTCCCTACAATTTCTCTGAAGTTTTCTTTCTCATCTTGTGTATCTAAGCCTATTTTTTTGTAGAGTTGGCGAAGTGTAAAACTTTCAGATTTACTTTGTGCTAATGTTTCTATGAGTCCAGTAGCTAGTTTTTGGACTTCTTCACGGCTAAGACGAGGATTTTTCTCGTTTTTTGATTTTTTCTTTGTCATATACTATTCTTATGATTAGAAACTCATTCTCTAGTAATTTATTTTTTCGTTTCAAAATTTCTAATCTTTTGTAAGTTAAATTGTGTGTTTAAAATTAAGTTAAAAAAGTGATGATTCAGTATTTGTATCTTTCTATCTATGCTAAAATACGTCAAATTATTACGATTTGAAAATTATGAGGTATCGTACAAATTACTAACCAATAAATATAAGAAGAAAGTTCAATGTATATTTTCAAAAAGCCTTATTGAGGAAAATAAAGAATACAATTTTATTTGGAATAGAACGTTTGAATTGTTTTCTTTAACTTTTTCAACTCTCAAACCTGCTTAATAGTTTTATTTTTTTATTTCTATCAAACTAAACACTTATGAATTTTAATATAGAAAAAGTAAATATTGAAAAACTTATTGTTACTTATGGACTCCAAGTTCTTTATGCTATTATTGCTCTTGTAGTAGGGTGGGTAATTGTTAGCTTTATCAATAGTCTCATCAAAAAAGGACTCAAAAAAGCTATACCAGACCCTGCTCTTTCCAATTTTTTGTCTAGCATTATTGGTGTTCTCTTAAAAGTCTTGTTATTCATAGTAGTTGCTTCTATTGTGGGTATTGATACCACTTCATTTGCTGCTATTATTGGTGCTGCTGGTTTGGCAATAGGTCTTGCTTTGCAGGGTAGTCTTTCCAATTTTGCTGGTGGTGTACTGATAATTCTCTTAAAACCTTTTCGTATTGGAGAATTTATTGAAGCCAAAGGAATGAGTGGAACAGTAAAATCTATACAGATTTTTCATACGCTACTCAACACTACAGACAACAAACTTATTATTATCCCTAACGGAGAGCTTTCTAACAGTCCCATTACTAACTATTCAAGAGAGCCTATTCGTAGAGTAGATATTACCATCGGAATTAGCTATGGAGACGATATCAAGACAGCAAAAAATATTATGATGAAGGCAGCCAATGCTCATCCTCTTGTCTTAAAAGAAGGTGATGCTCCTTCTGACCCTGTGGTAATTGTAACTAGCCTAGGAGACAGTTCTGTAAATATTGCTGTTCGTTCGTGGGCAAAAACGCCAGACTATTGGACAGTTTTTAATCAGCTTATTGAAGAACTTAAATATAAAATGGATGAAGCTGGTATCGAAATTCCATTCCCACAGCGTACAGTTTGGATGAAAAGCGATAGTAATAGCTAATTTTTTCTGAAATACTAATTTAAAAAATCCTAAGAGTTTTTCTATCTACTCTTAGGATTTTTGCATTCTAAAACTATCCTTTACACTTTCAGTTAGATACATAATAATTTTTTATCTTGTATCATCATTTTTCCAACTCCATATTTCTATCTACCAAAATGAAACATTTTTCTATCTATCTTATTTTTTTGTTTTTAGTTTCAAGCTATTTTTCTGTTTCGGTTTTTGCTCAAGATATGAAAATAGATAAGGATAAAAATATTATCCATACTCGTGATGAAATTATACCAGGGTATTTTATTTTTGATTTGGGAATCAATACACTACAAAATGCACCAACTCCAATGGATTTAAAACTTTTGGGGTCGTGGTCAGTAAATTTATCATATTTAGGAAATGTAGATTTGAGTAAAAACTTTAAATTTTTACCTGGTGTTTCTTTGGCTGTGGATAATTATATGTTCAAAGATGAGATAAGCCTTTTCAGAGCAGATAATATTTTGGGAGAAGAAAAAATACAGTTCTATGAGCTAGAATACGATGAAGTTCGAAAAAGCAAATTCTCAGTAACATACATAGATATTCCCTTAGAGCTTCATTATATTCCCAACCCTACGAAAAAAGGGCTTCGCTTTGCTCTTGGTGGAAAAGTAGGTTTGCCTGTTTCGGCAGCTACAAAAATACGTTATAAAGAAAATGGAGCGAGTTATATAGACAAAACCAAAAACAACTTTTTTGTCTCCCAGCTGCGTTATGGCGCATTGGCTCGTATAGGCTATGGAAGTTTTTATTTATTTGGATACTATGGATTTAATTCCTTATTCCAACAAAACAAACTAGATTGCAACTGCAATGGAGGAACTCCCATAACTATTGGCGTTACGCTTTTTGCCTTCTAAATTTATATTACAACTTTATTTAGATAAGGCATTCCTTATCACTACAAAACTCTTTACAAATCCCTGTTCTGTGCCTCACAGAACATTACCTACTCATAATTATGACTCCACAAGAAAAAGAACAACTGATTGCTGAATTTTATACTGCCTTTCAAAACCAAGAAGCAGAAAAAATGGTAGCTTGCTATGCTGATAATGTCGTTTTTAACGACCCTGTGTTTAAAAATTTAAAGGGTGAAGAAGCCAAAGACATGTGGCGAATGCTTTTGAGTAATGCCAAAGACTTGAGTGTTACCTTTTCAGAAGTAGAAGCAAACGAAAATTTAGGTTCTGCCAAATGGGAAGCTATTTATTCATTTAGTAAAACAGGCAATACTGTTCATAATAAAATAAAGGCTGTTTTCGAATTTGAAAATGGAAAAATTTCACGACACACAGACGATTTTGACTTATGGAAATGGTCTGGAATGGCATTAGGAATGTCTGGAAAACTTTTAGGTTGGACTCCTATCATACAAGGGAAAATTAGAGAGACGGCTCGTAAGAGTTTAGAAAAATACAGAGCAGCTAAAAGCTAGTTTACAATTATACCACTATGAACAGATTATATATTTTTGGGTTTATACTTATTTTTTTTATTTCTTCTTGTAAAAATTCTGAATCAGATAAAAAAGATGAGACAGAAAAAATTACTTTAGAGGTAGAACTTTTCGTAAAAGACAAACCATTACAGCTTCTTCAAGAATATCAGAACAGTTTGAATCAGAGATATTTACTAGAAAATTTTAAATTTTATCTTAGTAATTTCGAATTTGAGTCAGCTTCTACAAATGAAGTTTTTAAGGTTGAAGATTCCTATTTACTTTTTTCGGCAGATAGACAAACAAATATTTTTCAAAAAGAAATTGAAGTAAAAAAAGGAGAATATTTAAACATGAATTTTGCCATTGGTGTAGATTCTATAAAAAATACCTCTTTAGACAATACTGGAGACTTAGACATTAATAACAGTATGGCGTGGGATTGGAATACGGGCTATAAATTTGTTGTGATGGAAGGAAAATATTTTAATGATGTAGCTAATCCAAATACTTCTATTCCTCTTGTTTTTCATGTTGGTTTGAATCGAAGTTACAGAACTACTTCTGTCAGTTTTGAAAATGCCACTAGCAAAGGAACATTCAGTACAGATAATAAAAAAATTGTATTGCGAGTAGATTTAGATGACTTCTTTTCTTCCCCCAACTCAATAGACTTTGAAGAGACCAATAATGTAATGGGAGGGTCTGATCTATTGGTTGAAAATTATGAAACAGGGTTTATTACCTTAGAAAAAATAGAGTAAAATTGTTTGTTAGAATATTTACCTAATATTCAATCTGTTACTTTTATTCAAGAATAGTATTTTATGTAGTAGATTTTACCTTTTACTCAAAAATATATTTCCATGAAAATATTATTTCCTGTCCTTTCGCTTCTCTTATCATTACTATTTTGTTCTTGTGATTCTCAGAAAGATAAATTAGCGTCTATGTCGGCTGAAGAACTCGCTTTTCAGTTTCCACATCTTTTTGATGCTCCACCTCCACAGGAGTTTATCATTAATACAGAGAAAGATACTGTTATTTTTGGAAAATCAGGAACACTTCTCGCCATTGAAGCAGGAACATTTACAGATGAGAATGAAAAGATATTGAAAGGAAATCTTACCCTTAAACTTAAAGAGGCTCTTTCACTCTCTGAAATGTTAGAACACAAACTTACTACCCAAACCACAGACGGACAAGTTTTGCAAAGTGGTGGAATGATTGAGCTGACTGCCAAAACAGATAAAAAAGGAAAAATAAACATTTCAAAACCCATTCATGCTGAAATACCAACACTCAAAAAAGATGGTAATATGGCTATTTACAAAGGAGTACAATCTAGTGAAAATACTCCTGTGAGATGGAAAAAAGAAAAAGAACTAGAAAACTGGCTCACAGAAATTCCATTAGAGAAGCTTAATTTTTTTCCAAAAAATGAAATAAGTAACAACGAGCAAGCAACTATTTATATTCCTGTGGATAAAGCTACAAAGTCAAAAATTGAGGAGCTGAGTCGTGAGTATAGAGTTGTTTTAGTTAATAAGAAACCTGATATCTCTGAGAATATTTTTCATTTGGTACAAAATGATTTTATTATGCAAGATTCGATAGCATTATCAGATTCAATAGCAGCTTTACCAAAAAATGGAGAAGGCAGAATTTGTGGTATTTCAAAATATATTTTAGAAGGACTTTCAGATAAAAAATTTCAAGGAACATTCGTTTCTACATACGAGTTTGAAAAACGAGTAAAGGCAATGAATGAATGCTGTGGAAATGATTTGATGGCTATTTATCTCAAAAACTTAGATAAAAATTTATGGGAAGCTGACAAAGCAGCAGCCGAATATCTCACTAAAAACAAAAAATGTAGAGCCTACGTTTTTGAAGAATTTGCAAAAGAAAAAGCAACGAAAGTAAAACCACAAGACAAAGTAAACCGAGCCTTGCAAAAATACATCGACAAACTTTTCAGAAACAAAGAAAAGGCTTGGGAGAAGTTTAGAAAAAACTATGATAAGTGGGAAGAAAAAAGACAAGAGTTACAAACTGACATAACTGAAAAAATGGAAAATGAAAGACGCTTTGCAGAACGTCTGAATTATTCTTTTGATTTGAATAAGTTTGGTTGGGTAAATATTGATATGCTTTTAAAACTACCAAATCAGATTCCAGTTACCTTTGATGTCAAAATCAAGGATTTAGCTCTAAAGGACGCAGGAAGAGTATTTTTGATTTTTCCAACAGATAAAGTTATCATTGATTTGAGTAGAAATGAAAAAGGAGATTTTTATGGAAAACAAGGAGAAAGTCAAGAAATTATTTATCTACCAGAAGGACGAGAAATTGTTTTAAAAGCTGTTACTCAAAGAAATAAACAACTCTATACAGGCGAGCTAAATTTGGTAGTAAAGAAAAAAATTAAAGAAACTATAAAAGTGAGTGAAACAACAGATAAGGAAGTAGCAAGCAGAATCAAAAAATATGAGCAGAAAGTAACTCAATCAAGGTTTGCTGCAAAGGGAGAACTTGTAAAAGACACTATTAAAAGTAGTTTGAATATAACACTAAATACTAGAAGCTCTATAGTTATCCGTAAAGATCTGTCAGCCAAACAGTTTGAAAATGCATTAGAAAAACACTACGAAAAAAGACCTGTTTTAGATGATTATGCAGAGTGCTGTTATGAAATGGATTTAGTAAAAGGAAAACAGATTTTTGAAAATGAGTGTAAACAGTGTCATGCTATTCATAAAAAAATAGTAGGACCTGCTCTAAATGGTGCAGAAAGCCGATGGATGTATCGTATTGCAATTATAAACTTTATTAAATATCCACAGAAAGTAATTGATGGAGGAAATGAGTATGAACAGTACCTTTATGAAGAATATGGACAATATATGCCTAATTATGACCATCTAAGTGATGGAGATATAAGTTCAGTTTTATATTATATTGAAAAGGAATCTAGGAATTACTCATATTCAGACTTCCTAGAAAAATAAAATAACCTTTCAGAATGCTTTCTTACTAAAATTAGAAAGCGTTCTTTTTTTCTTAAAATGCTTCTCCAATAAGGATATAAAAACCTCTACCTTCACGAGTGAAAGAGTAATCTATACGAGTGTAAATATCTTTTTTAGGAAAAAGCAAAAAACGAAGCCCTGCACCACCAGCCCAAACCAAATTTTTCATGTCAATTTCTCTTGTGTTGGGAAAAACAGTTGCTACCGAACCAAAAAGAGTTGCTCCAATACGCTTACTAAATCCTAAAGGAAGTGGAAGAAAACGAAACTCTGTCTGCGCTGCAATCTGATTTTTGTCTCTAAATCTTCCTGTATAATAGCCTCTCATCATAGTTTCTCCTCCTAGAAGTGCAAGCTGATTGAAAGGAACATTGCCTAGGTTGAATTGTCCTAAAATTTGTGTTGCCCAAACATTGTGTTGCCCTACTGGACGAAACAAACGAGTATCAGAAACAATGCTATTAAACTCAAAATTATTTAAGCCATCATTGTAGTGTAAAAAGCCTAGTTCAGAGAAAAATCCATCTCTAACATTCAAAACATTATGACGATTGTCATAGACAATACCTGCTCCAATACCAAAATTAGTAGAACCTTCATGCCCCAAAGGAAGATCAATCGGTTCAAATTCTTCATTTTCCATAAAATCTACCTTTGAAAGACGTGTGAAGTCAAATTCTGGTCCTATAAAAAAATTCTTTTTAACCTTACGAAGTACACGCTGACGTACCCAAATCTGATTAGCATCTACAATCGCTTGGTGTTCTTCTGGAGTATTTGAGCCGATGCCATAATACAAAAGTGGAAAGCTCTGTAATCGTATTTTTCCTAAAATGAAAACCTTGTCTTGATGAGTATAAATAGCATTTTCTAGCCAAATTCCGTACTGATTTTCTAATGTAAAAAATGTAAATGCACTAAGTTCACTCAAACGGTTGGTTGTGTCTCGCTTTGCATAATAGATGTAAAGCGAGCTAAGCCCTATTTCTAAATTAGTTTCTGGGCTGTATGCTAAGGTAGGATAAGCAATAAAACGAGGTTTGGAAGCATCAGTAGTATCATTTATTAGATTAGCAATATATCTTTTTATAAAACTCTGTCCAGTAGTTGTGTGAGTGATAGAGAAAAAACAAACAAAGGAAAGTAGAGTAAAAAACTGTTTCATTAAACGTGTATTAAATAGAAGGTAGAAAATAAGAACAGATACGTAAAAGAGAAATAAAAGATTACTTCATTGATTGTTTTAAGGTGATTGCAAAATAATTCATTTCAACGAATAGCTTTCTCAAAAAAGTATATTTCAAATAAAAATTAGTAATGTTGTTTTATCTTTATCCAAATCAACCCAAAAAAATAGCTATGAAAAACCTTTTTGTTTTTATCCTTTCAATTTTTCCCTTTATTCTTTTTAGTCAGAATTTTCCTGTTAGTTTTGATACAAACATTGAAATTACAAAAGATGGAAAAAAACTTTCCCTCACAGGAGGGTTTAACTCTCCACAATTTTCCAAAATAAAAGCTGATAACGATGAGCTAGAAGACCTTTTTATTTTCGATAGAACCACGAATCAAGTTCTTATTTTTCTTCAAAAAACAAATATGAGTGGAGAAAAAGAATGGATTTTTGCTCCAGAATACACACAGCTTTTTCCAAAAATGAAAAACTGGGTATTACTTCGTGATTATGATGCAGATGGAGAAAAAGATATTTTTACCTCTACGCCCTTTGGTGTGAAGGTATATCGAAATACAAAAAACGAAACTGGGAACTTGACTTTTGAAGTGGCAAAAGACTTACTTTCTAGTACAGGAATTTCAGGAAACCCATTAAACTTAGGCATTGATGTTACAGATATTCCTGCTATCATAGATTTGGATGAAGATGGAGATATGGATATTTTAAATTTTCGTCCTGCTATCGGAACAACAGTTGAGTGGCACAAGAATTTAAGTCAAGAAAGTTTTTCTAATTCTGATAGCCTTATTTTTGAAAAAGCAACCATACAGTGGGGCGATTTTGAGGAGTGTGTCTGTGAGAGTTATATTTTTGGAGCAAATAGCTGCCGAACGGAAAGAGAAGAACACGCTGGTTCGTCGCTTTTAATTTTGAATTTGGACAACAACCCAACACTTGATTTACTTGTAGGCGATGTAGCTTGTAACTATGTAACAGCTCTTTACAATGAAGCAACAAACACAGATGCCATTTTAAGAAATCCAAAAATTCGTTTTCCTGCACAACGACCGATAGATATTCCCACTTTTGCTGCTATTTTTTATGAAGACGTAAATTTTGATGGAATAAGAGACCTTATTGCAGCTCCTAACTTATATTCTAATGACGGCAACTTGATAGATTATGAAAATTCGGCTTGGCTTTATCAGAACACAGGAACAGAAGCAAACCCAAGTTTTGAATTTATACAAAAGAATTTTTTACAAGATAGTTTTTTTGATATTGGAGAAAACCCTCGTCCTGCATTTATAGATGCTGACGGAGATGGCGATTTGGATATGATTTTGGGCGAGCGTGGACGTTTATTTTCAAATACATATAAAGCTCGCTTACATTTCTTAGAAAACATTGGAAGCAATCAAAATCCTAGCTTTGAATATCGAAATGATGATTTCCTCAATTTTGCTACATCTTCTATCTTTGCCTTTCAGTTTTTGAAACCCATTATTTCAGATTTTAATAATGATAATAAAGATGACCTACTCTTTACAGCTTTTGATAGTAATGAGAGAAAGGCAAGTGTTTTTTGGATAGAAAATAAAGGCAATGAGACAGCTAGTTTTTCATTAGATAATATTCAAGAAATAGCCTTAGAGGGAATAAACTTGGGAATTAATGATGAAATTCTCTTGACAGATTTAAATAATGACGATAAAAAGGATATACTCATTTTACAAAACCGAGGAGGACTAAAATCATTTTTAAGACAAGAAAATGGTAGTCTTGTTTTAGACAACGATAATTTTGGTAATCAGAACTTTACACGAGGCAGTTTTGCACTTTATGAAAGAAATGAAAATGGACAAATTTCATCAGATTTGCTGCTTTCCAATCCAGAAGAAGGACTTTTTTTAGTAAAAGACTTTAAAAACCAAGAAGATAGTTTTGAGCTAATTCCCCTTTCGCTTTCCAATCAGAATCTACCAACAGATTTTCCATCCAACCTTTTAAACCATCAAAACTCTACTTTATATTTTGGAAATACTGTTTTTCCTGCTGCTTTTGGTTCTCAAATCGTAGTTGGAACGGTTGGAGGAGGTTTGCAGTGGCTTTCTCCAGATGGAGAAATTATTTCTAGTCATGAAAATGGAGACAAAGAAGAAATATTTTTAAAAATCTATCCTAATCCTGCTCAACAGACTCTAAACATTCAAGTCAGAGATAAAGGAAATATCACATTCTACAATACAACAGGACAAGTGTTGTTACAAAAACAAATTTCAACTACCCAAGAAAGTATCGATATTTCAAACTTTGCTAATGGACTTTATATTTTAGTTTTCAGTACAGAAAAAGGAGACAGTTATCAGAAAGTTGTTGTTTCAAGATAACGCAATTCTTAGAATTTGTTTAAGAATGGGGAAAACTGTGTTCTGTATGCTACAGAACACAGTTAATGGAGGCTAACTTTATTTTTTTTGCACACTAACTAATAATACTTCTCAAAGTAAAGCGTATCAAGCCCTTCTAAATCTTTATTGTGTCGCTCTAAAGTAAGCTCTTTCTCATTCAATTTTAACAATTTGAAAGTCAAAGTATCTTCTTGAAACTCTTCATTAGAATAAGGTAAAAATAGGGTTGAACCATCAAAAACCCAGTTTCGATAAGTAGTTTGTCCGTACTGTGTGGCTTGTTTTAAAAGAAAGGCAGTATCTTCTACACTTAGTGTAATCGGAAATTTTTCTATAACAGAGTCTGCTACTCCACGCTCTCCTGTCAGTTTTTTAAGTTGCCAATCGCCTTCAAATTTCTCAGCAAATTCTTCATTGTTCTTTTCTAGACTGTTTTGACAAGAGGACAAAATACTAAATACCAAAAACAAGAATAGAGATATATTTTTCATAGATATTTTAGATTAAAGGTTTATAGTTACAAAACTAACTATTTTCTACTCTAGTATGGAATAAAACTATTTTTCACATCTGTAAATAAAACTCTCTTATATTTTTCATTGGCAAAAAATTACGTTATTTTTCTACTGTGTTTAAAATTATTTTACACCAAATTTATACTACTGATTATGAAAACTTATTTATCAATTTTGATATTTATGCTTGTTACCTACTCTTCACAAGCACAACATGACATCTATGGAAACTATTATGAAGATAGTCTATTAGTACGTCCTGTCGTTCAGACGGTTCGTACCATTACGCATCAAGGTGTTTTTGAAACTCCAAAAGAAGACGAATATATCTATCACATGGTAGCCGAAGGAGAAACTATCGAATCTATTTTAAATATGTATCAGCTGTGCGCTCCTTGCTTTACAAAGTGGAACAATTATACGTATTCAAGTTTGGAAAGTCTTAAACGAGAAAAACTTTATGAAGGGGAATATCTTAAAGTAGCTCTAAAAGAACAATATTATAAAGGTTTTATTTCAAATCCTGTCAAAAAATACAACTACCTTAAGTTAGATAAAAGACTTTCTGTCTATAAAATTGCAAGAAGATATGGCGTTTCTGAATCGCAACTCAAAACATGGAATAAGTTGAATGAATATACTTATAATCTTGAAGCAGGAACAACACTTATTGTAAATGAAAAAGTATATAAATACGTTTGTCCGTGTAAAGAAACAAATGATTAAATTGTTGAGAGCAACTAGATTAGCTTTATTGAAAATAAATTGTTTATAAAGAATAAGATTTGTATTTTTTAGCTTAGAAAAATGAATTAACTTTAAGCCCAAATACAAAATAAACATTTAAAACACACCTAACCCACATATTTGCTATGGCAAACAATGATAAAGAACATTTAGACCAAGGTGCTAAATTCTACAAAGATGTACTTGGCTCGCTCAACAATGCAGCAGCACTTACCAAGCACCCCAAAGGGCTACTAGAACAAATTATCGTTCCTAATAGTGTCTATGAAATGAGTTTTCCTCTTCGCCTAGACAACGACGATTACCAAGTAATCAAAGCGTGGAGAGTTCAGCACTCTCACCACAAACTTCCCGTAAAAGGAGGTATTCGTTTTGCTGAAGCTGTAAATGCAGATGAAGTAAAAGCACTTGCAACACTTATGTCTTTTAAGTGTGCGCTCGTAAATGTTCCTTTTGGTGGAGCTAAAGGAGGTGTAAAAATCAATCCTAAAAAATATACAGCTCGCCAGTTAGAAACAATTACACGTCGTTATACAACAGAACTTGTAAAAAAAGAAATGATAGGTCCTTCTATTGATGTTCCTGCTCCTGACTATGGAACAGGCGCAAGAGAAATGGCTTGGATTGCTGATACGTATTCACTTCTTCGTCCAGGAATCAATGCACTAGGTTGTGTTACAGGTAAGCCTCTTTCAATGCACGGAATCCGTGGACGTACTGAAGCAACCGGACTAGGTGTTATCTTCGGTATTCGTGAAGCAATGAGTATTGCTGAAGATATGAAGGAATTAGGACTTACTCCTGGGCTGGCAGGAAAGACGGTTATTGTACAAGGGTTTGGTAACGTGGGATACCACGCTGCACTGTATGCACAAAAAGAGGGTGCAATCGTTGTAGGAATTGCTGAATACGAAGGTGGTGTATATAACAAAGATGGTTTTGATGTAGAAGATTTATTCCGTCATCGTAAAGAAACAGGCTCACTAATGGGCTATCCAAAAGCTCAAGAAGTAAAGCCAAGCAATCAACTCATGGAATTTGAATGTGATGTTCTTATTCCTGCTGCTTTAGAAAACCAAATTACAGAAGAAAATGCACCAAGAATTAAAGCAAAAGTAATCGGAGAGGGTGCAAATGGTCCTATTACTAGAGAAGCTGAAGCTATTTTGTTGGAAAAAGGTAAAATGATTCTTCCAGACTTTTATCTCAATGCTGGGGGTGTTACAGTTTCTTACTTAGAATGGCTCAAAAATCTTTCTCGTGTTTCGTTTGGTAAGATTACTAAGCGTTACGACCAAATGGAAAACACTCGTATCGTACAAGCTATCGAAGCTGCAACAGGAAAAGGAGTAGGCGACGACCTTCGCAGAATGATTATGCGTGGTGCAGATGAGCGTGATTTGGTAAACTCTGCTTTAGAAGAAACTATGATTACTTCATATCACCAAGTGAGAGAAACCTTTAAGAATTATAAAGATGTCAAGAGTTTGCGTAATGCAGCTTTTATTACCTCTATTGATAAGATTGCTATTGCTTATATGGAATCTGGTATCTTCCCTTGATTTATCAGTATTATACATAAGGAAAATAAATTTTACTTTGTAAGTCAAAGTTTAAAATTATTTTTTGTAAAAGTTATCAATAACCATCTTTTCGTAAGAAGAGATGGTTTTTTATTTGTTTTTTACTTCAAAAGCCAAATTTTATACACATTTTTTAAAGTTATCCACAATTTGAAAGAAGTTATCCACATTTGCTAAGGTTTTTCTTGGTTTTTCAGATGTTTATACAGTCGAAATCTTGATGTAACACGTTATTCACACGAGAAATCCAAATCTTATCCACACTTATTCACTTTTTTATACTACTTATCCACATTTTAACAAAAGTTACCCACAATTTTAAATTTAGATTCTAATTTTTTAAGTTTGATTTTTAGAAATCTAATCTAATTGGCAGACTTATCCACATATCCACAATTTTATGTGGATAACTTTATACTTTTCCACAGATTTTATACACAAAATGAGGAGTTATCCACCTTTTCCACACTTATTCACAATTTGTGTGAATAGCTGTGTATAACTTGTGTGCTAGATGTGAGTAAGTGATGTTAAGAAATAGTTACTAACAGGTGTTGATAACGTTACCAACACTAACTTTTTGGTTATTAACAACTTATCCACAATGTTGATAATAACTGCTTATCAAATGTTGATAGTGTGGATAAAGCATTTAAAGTCTTGACTATCAATAATTTACATAGTTAATAAGTAGATAAAAAATTGTGGATAAAGTCATTTTTTCTGTGGATAACGTGTTGATAACTAGACTTATCCACTTATCAACACCATAATAGTAGTAATAGGGGTTTTTTAAAAAATGAATTTCTTATTATTTAGTGTGTGGAAAAGTTTTGAAATGGAGAAAAAAAAAAAATTTTTGAAATTGATTTTGAATGCAGCAGTTTGTTTTGTTCTATCGTTTCGATGGTATTCAAATGTTATGAAATTCTAAACTCATTTTGATTATGTCGTATCGAATGCTTTTTAATTTGCTAATTCTTTTTTTGTGTACAGGTTGCTCTGCTTGTGGGGATTATTGTTTACCTAGTATGGAAGGTTTATATTTTAAGTTGGTTGATAAAGAAACAGGAGAAAACGCTATTATCAAATATGGAATAAGTGATTCATTCGAAAACAGAGCCTATTTAACAGATGATTTTGATAATATTATAAATACTATGACTGTAACACCTTATTCTTGGAATAATGAACCACCATATTTATTTATAGGTATAGAGGACGAAGAATATATAGATTACGCAAATAAAGCAGAGGGGTTCAAACTTTGGCTTAAAGACGTGTACATAGGTACTTTTGCATTAACAACAAAAAAATCAAAAGATAATATAACTTCTTGTTGCTCTTCTTATAAAATAACAAAAATTGATTTTGTAGAGCCTAATATTGAAATAACGAAAAAGACAAATGAAAGAGGACTGGAGTTCTACGAAATTCAATTTTAAACGTCATCTTCTAAACTAGAAAAAAAATTAAATCAAAACTCCTTGTTTCTTAATTGAGTTTGAATTAATTACCTTTGTCTGTATCTAAACGTATTTCCTACCTAAGAATTTCTACAAAAATACATGCAGTTAATAGACGGAAAAAATACAGCCGAACTTCTCAAAAATAACTTAGCCAAAGAAGTAGCCACACGTAAAGAAAAAGGTTTTAAAACGCCTCACTTGGCAGCTATTTTGGTGGGTGAAGATGGTGCAAGCCAAACGTATGTAGCCAATAAAGTCAAGTCGTGCGAACAAATTGGTTTTGCTTCTACACTCAAAAATCTTCCTGCTACAATTACAGAAGAAGAATTATTACAAGTGGTAGAAGATTTTAACCAAAATGATGACATTGATGGCTTCATTGTTCAACTTCCTTTGCCAAATCATATCGATGCTGATAAAATTACCTTAGCTATTTCTCCAGAAAAAGATGTTGATGGTTTTCATCCTTCTAATATTGGTAAAATGGTCTTGGGTTTGCCGTGTTATTTGCCTGCTACACCTTTCGGAATTGTCAAACTTTTAGAGCAGTATAACATAGAAACTTCTGGAAAACATGCTGTTGTGATTGGAAGAAGCAATATTGTAGGTTCTCCAATGAGTATTTTATTGGCTCGTAATGAAAAAGTAGGAAATTGTACGGTTACCCTTACGCATAGTAGAACTAAAAACTTAAAAGAAATTTCTAAGCAAGCAGATATTATCATTGCTGCTATCGGAAAGCCAGAATTTGTAACGGCAGATATGGTTTCTGAAGGTGCAATCGTTATTGATGTAGGAACAACACGAGTACCTGATGCAAGCAAAAAATCAGGGTTTGCACTTAAAGGAGATGTAAAATTTGATGAAGTTGCTCCAAAATGTTCATTCATTACGCCAGTACCAGGTGGAGTAGGACCAATGACAGTAACAGCTCTTTTATTTAACACGCTAGAAGCAGCTAAAAGAAAGCAATTAGCAGTTTCCAATAATCAGTAGCTAGTTAAGTTCGTGTAATTTTGCATATTCTAAAATCTAAACTCATATATAAAAATGGAATATAAAAAACCAGATTTGACAAAACAAGACTTTAAAAAAGTAGATAATTCTCAAAACTTACCTTTTGCCTTCGAAAAAATCAATTATATTATGATGATTGGAGGAGTAGTAATAATTACTTTAGGTTTTACCATTATGGCGATGGAAGATGCTCAACATGGTTTTGGCTTCTTAGGTCTCACACTTGGTCCTATTGTTACCTTTTTAGGCTTTATGTTTGAAATTTTTGCTATTCTTTATAAAAAGAAAAAATAACTATGAATAGAAGACGGATAAGGCTTGCCTTATCCCTACAAATTTATGCTTTTTCGTTTATCTTCATCTTTTTCTTTGCTTGTCAAAGTAATGATAATGAAGAAAAGAATGTTGTAAATGAAAAGCCTATAAAATTACTTTTTGGAGGAGATATTTTGCTAGATAGAGGTGTTAGAGTTGAGATAGATAAGCAAGGTTTGATTTCACTTTTCGATAGTTTGCAGCCTATTTTTGAGGAGTATAAATCTGAAAATAATTTTATTCTAGCTAATTTGGAGTGTCCACTTACCGATGAGAGTTCGCCTATTCCAAAGCGTTTTAGTTTTCGTGTGCCTACTTCTTATGCTGACTCACTAAAAAAGGCAGGTTTTACACATCTATTTCTAGCCAACAACCACACCAACGACCACCACCGAAAAGGGCTCTCTTCTACATTTAATTCTCTCAAAAAAAATGGAATTATAGGAATAGGCTACGGAGAAACATACAAGAAAAGTTGTGAACCTGTTTTTATAGAAAAAAATGATACTAAAATTGCTGTTTTTTCTGTGGTTAGAGTTCCTTTAGAAAACTGGTTTATAATGGATAATAAGCCATCTGTTTGTCAGCTGGAAATAAAAGAGTTGATAGAAGAAATTAAAAAATTAAAGAAAAAAGAGCCTCAAACTATTGTTATTGCTTCTCTGCATTGGGGAACAGAATATACATTTTTACCTACAACAGAACAGCGAAAAGAAGCACATCTTCTCACAAAAGCAGGTGCAGATGCCATTATCGGACACCACCCACACGTAACACAAAGCATTGAGTTTGTCAATAACAAGCCTGTTTTTTATAGCTTAGGAAACTTTGTCTTTGACCAAACTGAAAACTTTACAGATAGATGTATTTTAATTGAATTTGAAATTCAAAGTGAGGGAGTAAATAAAATTCAAGTTTATCCATTGAAAATAGAAAGTGCTGTTCCTCAATTTTTTTCAGATAAAGATTCTATTGAAGAAAGCATTTTTACAAAACATTTGAAAAGCCTATCAAAAGGAGTTATTTTTGAAGAAGTGAAAGATACTCTTTCTAGTTCTTCTACCTTTTTGATACGAAAAAAATGAAATATTATACATTCGTCTATACAAAAGTTGTATTGATGGCTTTTTTGTTCTTCTTTGTCCATTCTAGCTTTTCTCAAACCAACACTTCTAGTTTTGTAACTTATCAAACAGATTATTACCATCTTTTAAAGCGTTATGAGATAAAACGAGGAAAGTTTTTTAAGCCTTTTCATAGTTCTACACTTCCCCTTTCTCGCTCCAATATTGCTCTATTTACAGATTCTTTAGCTTTGGATAGTACGAAAAACTACTCAAAATCAGATAAATTCAATATTGATTATCTTTTAAATGATAATTATGAGTTTACAAAAAAAGACAGCGCAAAACAGAAAGGAGTTTTAAAATATTTCTATAAGCGAAAACCAGATTTTCTTTCTTTTTTGAATGATAATTACGATATGAAATTGGAAAAGGGAGCATTAGATTATGTCATTCGTGTCAATCCAATTTTGCATTTAGGAGTAGGGCAAGACAACACAAGAGATGACTTACTCACTTTGAATACCAGAGGGGCAGAAGTTCATGGCGTGGTAGCTCGCAGGATTGGTTTTTATGTGTCTGTAACCGAAACACAAGCTATTTTTCCTCGCTATGTGCAGAATATGATTGATTCTTTAAGTCCAGACCGTTCGTTAGAGAATTTTGTAGTACCAAATGAAGCCTTTGCTAAACCTTTTAAAGAAAATGGTGTAGATTTTTTGAGAGCGACTGGCTATATTACTTTTAATGTTGCTAAGGTGGTTGATGTACAATTTGGACAAGACAAAAACTTTATTGGTAATGGCTATCGCTCACTTGTCTTGTCTGATTTTGCACCTCCTCACTTATTTTTGAAACTACAAACTAAGTTTTGGAAAATAAACTATACCAATCTTTATACACAAATGGTGGCTGATGTACAGCGAGCAAATACACTGTATCCTAAAAAATATGTTATTTACCATCATTTAAGTATTGACTTATCTAAGAAATTTAACTTAGGTGTTTTTGAAAGTATTGCTTACGGAAGAAAAGACCAAGGACAAAATGATACTTTTGATTTGACCTACCTCAACCCATTTATTTTTTATCGTGCCGTTGAACAGGGTATCGGAAGTGTGGATAACGCACTTTTAGGAGCAGATTTTAAATGGCTTCCTGCAAAGGGATTTCAAGTCTATGGACAGTTTGTTTTAGATGAATTAAAAATTGGAGAACTGATAGATAATAATGGTTGGTGGGGAAATAAATATGGTATTCAGCTAGGTTTGAATTATATTGATGTTGCCAAAATCAAGAATTTAGATTTACAGCTAGAAACAAATATTGTTCGTCCTTACACTTATACTCACTCATCAGATGAGCAGCTTTCTAATTTTGTGCATTACAGACAACCTCTTGCACATCCTTTGGGTGCTAATTTTATAGAGTTTTTAGGTATTTTGCGTTATCAACCCACTCCAAGATTAAATCTTACAGGCAAGTTTATTTATGCTGATGTTGGGGAAGATTCAGATGGCAGTAACTGGGGTAGCAATCTTCTGATTCCGAATGTAGATGTAGATGACACCAACGAATATGGAAATACTATTGGACAAGGTGTAGAGACAAACATTCTATTTGGTCGTTTTACAGCTACTTATCAGCTTTACCACAATCTTTTTATAGACGCTGATGTTATTCAAAGAAACAAAACCTCTGCTATTTCCACTAGAGATTTGAGTTCGACAGTTTTTTCACTAGGATTAAGACTCAATATCGGACAGCGTTTGTATGAGTTTTAGACTAATAAAAAAGCCGAATGAAATTGTGTATTCATTCGGTTTTTTTATGTGTTATTTTGAGATTATAATACTGGAAGTACGATTCCTAATCGTACATTGAACATCAATATTGCCAAACCGTCATCAATAGGCATAATAGTTTCCCAGATAGATACAGGAATCATTACTTCTGCCCCTAAAGAGAAAAGAGGAAGTTTGCCAAAACCAAAGTTTTTACCTGCTCCATATCCAATAATATGGTCGGAAAAGGTAAATTTACTATCTACTTCTATATAATCTTCATCTTGTAGCATAAAGCCTTGTCTGTTTCCAAATGCGTAATGATAACGAAGGTGTTGGTAGAACCCTAAAGGAGCAAGTCCTCCCTCACTACGCAAATAGTTTTTGATACCTATTCCTACTGTTCTGACTTTTACTTTTTGAATATCAGCATTTGGCATTTCATCAAAATCAGTATAATTTACACCTAATCGTTGTCGCATTGTTCCAAGTGTAATACTAAACTGACGATTTAAAATGTATTCACCCTCTAAGTTTAGAGCTGCATATATTCCCTTGAGAAAGCCATTTTTATTGTATGGAATATGAGATTCTGAAAAAGGAAGTATATTGGTGTTAGTGTAGGCATTAAAAATAAATCGCTTTCCCATATATCCGACATTTTGGTTTGTTTGAGCAAAACCATCGGCAGCAATCCATATAAGTCCTAGAAGAATTGCTAATCGTATTTTCAATAATGATTTCATATATAGTTTTATCTTGATTTTATTTGAGAAAGTTGAAAGAAAATATTTTGTTTCATAGTAGTTTTATCTAATAAAGTACCTTGTGTGTTATATATCACTAAAGGTCTAGCTTTATCTATATCATAAATCTCTGTTATAATAATAGACTCTCTCCAATGTAAAATCCTGTATGTTGAATAAGGTAAGAAATATATTGTAGGAATACTCAAAAATAGTTCAGTAAAACCCACTGCACTTGAAGGGTCAACTCCTTTTAAATCTATCATAGCCATTCTGACCAAGTGCCTTGTTCCGTTTCGGTCTGCTAACTCTTCAATCTGTGTATGATTGATAGGAACAAAAGAATACATTTCATCTGTTTCTGGCTGTGCAGCATACCAATCATTAATAGTTGCTAAGTCATTAAAAATGTCAAGTGTGATTTCTTTCTTTTCCAACCCTTTAGGGTCAAGAATAGTCGTGTTAAGATTTAGTTTATTAGAAATTTTTTCAACAGATTCAACAGCATATTCTTCCTTGTCAATAATCTTTGTCAGAGGTGCTAGTTTTTTCTTTCTAGTTTGTAATTTTATGTAACGAACATCTGTCATCATAATATTATCTATCCCTAGTGTAAAACCGTGATAACGAGCTTTTGCAACCCTTCTTTTATAACTAAAAAGGTTATCATCATTTTCTTTAAAATCTTCCCAATCCTTGTATTCTTTATACGCCTCTTTCGCTTTTTTCAAAAATGTAGGATAAGAATTATGGTTTTTTATTTCATTTACCCATATTTTTTCAAGTGCATTGGGGTTGAGTGTTGTATCTTCTGAAAGTAAGTCCTCGTGATAGATATGAATATCTGTCAGAAGGTCTGTAATAGCTTTTTTTGCATAAAGGGTATCTAAATTTTTATCTAGGTTAGAAAACAAATGAGTGAGTGCAAAAATAGTTCGGTCTTCTCTATCTAATCTACCCAAAGCAGCATACCAGTCTTTATTTTTCCAATCAATAGCAAAATAATCATAGTCCATAATTACTTTTTCTTGTACATTTCCATATTTAGCAATACCATAAGTTGCTTTTGCCATTGCTGTTTCTAATGAAGGACTCTTTCCATATTTTTTTGTTAGTAGTGAAATCTGATGAATTGCATCTACATATCTGTCATAACGAAGCAGAGTTTGAAGTACTTCATATTGTGCTATTTTTTGAAGATTTTTAAATTCTTCTTGTGTTGTTACCAAATACAGATTTTCTTCGCTTGCCTTATTAATTTTTGAAGAAATATTTGTTATACGTTCCTCAATATTAGGGTGAGTAGAAAATTCTTCCTCATCGTCTTCATCTTCAATATCATCAGATTCATATACTTCTCCTATTTTATAGGCTTTCTTTATACTTTTATTAAATAAAGTATCTTCTATATCTGTAAAATAACTATTAGTAAAATGTTCTTCTTCAAAAGCAAAGGTATTCTCTAAAGAATCTGACCTTCTAAGCATTTCAAAACCACTAATAGCTGGAGTCTGACTATATTGTGTTTTTTGAAATAATTCTAATCCATAGTCATCTGCTTCTATTTCTTGTGATTTTGAATAATTACTCACATTCAAACGCTTTGTATAATCTATTTTTTCTCTCTTCGAATTATTCCAAGTAAATTGTTTTGCGTTTCTTTCTTCCTCCTTTCTAAAAGTATAGCGTTTAATACTGTGTTGTTTGACATAATGAGAAATTTCGTGACTTAAAATATAAGCAAGCTGCGCCTCATTCTCACAACTTGCAATCAAACCAAGATTAACAAAAATAAACCCATCAGAAGTAGTAAAGGCATTAACAACAGGAGATTTTACAGTATAAATCTGAATTTTTTGACGCAGTGTAGGGTCATCTTTTAAAATCAAATCCACAACACGATTTAGATAACGAGTAACTGTGTCGCCAAAAATAACTTTTCCACTCCAAAGAAGCTGATTAATGGCATAACCACTAAGTACATTAAAATCATCTAGTTCAGATTCTGTACGATTCTGCGAGTTGATAGCATAATTTTCCTTTGCTGTATTGAGAAAAGCAGGTGGAATTTTGCCTTCTGATTGTAAAGGTTGATGGAAATAATCTTGTTGTCCATAAAGTGTAGAAATATTTAATAAAACACCCAACAACAAAACAGTATAAGTAAGTACTATTTTTTTCATTAGAGAAAATAAATGTGAAATAAAAAGAAACTACAAAGCTAATCAAAAATAATTTTGGATTATAATAATCAAAATATTGATGTGTAATGATTTCATAATGAATTAGGGTTTTTAGCGTTCTATTTATAAAGTATAGTTAGGTTTTGATGCAAAAAATAAACTTTAACGTTTTTAAAATGCTATCTTTTTTCAATCTGTTTTGAAATTAGTTATATTGTATAGACTTTTATATATCTACTTGTATAATATAATTAATTCAGTTTACTTAATGAGAAAGTTTGCTTTGATACTTCTAGTTCTTTCTACAACTTTATTTTCTGTTTCCTGCCCTAAACAAACTACTTGTCAGTCGTTCAAAGTGGGAAAGTTTAAGTTATCTGATAAAAAATATAATAAGGAATATCTGATAATTAGAAATGATAGTCTTCAAATAGAGACAGATTTGGAAACAGGGAAAGTTTCAAAATACAAAGTTGATTGGGAATCTGACTGTAAGTATGTTTTGACTGTTCTTGAAGGAGATAAAAAAGTCATGGATTTTTATAAAGACAGAAAACTTAGTGTAGAAATTGTCGAATTGTATAAAAATGGTTATAAGTTTTTAGCAGAAGTAGAAGGTATCAATGTCAAGTTTTATCAAGTTCTAACACGAATAGAATAAGAAGTAAATTTATCATTACTAGAAATATAAGACGAAACTGTTGTCTATGTTCATATCGACGACTAACACATATAAAAAATGAAAACATCCATAGAGGCGTTGTATGCCAATATCCAGTCCTATAAAAGAAAATATTATAAAAATTTGCTCCTCAAAGGAACACTGCTTGCTATTTCAGCATTTTTAGGTGCTTTTGCTATTGTGAGTATTTTAGAATACTTCGGAAATTTTAATTCTACGCTCCGAACTGTTCTGTTTTATAGCTTTGTTTCGGTCAGTATTTTTTCGCTTGTTTATTGGGTAGCTATTCCGATATATCAGCTTTTTACGATGGACAAACAGCTTCCTCATAACGAAGCTGCTAAGCAAATTGGACGTTATTTTCCACAAGTACAGGACAGACTTTTAAATGTTTTGCAATTACATTCTTTAAACTCTGAAAAGCAAAGTTCGGATTTATATCAAGCCAGTATCGAACAGAAAGCCTCACAGTTTGCGCCTATTTCCTTTGCTGATGCCATAAAGTATGAGCAAAACCGTCGTTATTTGAGATTTTTATTTATTCCTATTGTCTTGATTGCTGCCTTTTTGATGTGGGATTTGGATTTTTATAAAGCAAGTGCTGTTCGTTTAGTCAATTATGAGCAAGATTATGCACCAAAAGCACCTTTTCAGTTTTCGCTAGATGCAAAGCAGCTTATTGCCTTCAAAGGAGAAGATTTGATTTTTGATGTAAAACTTAGTGGCAGTGCTTTTCCAAATGAAGTCTTTTTGATTACAGAAAATGGACGAAAAATAAAGCTAGACAAGAATTCTGTCAATAGTTATTCTTATCAGTTTACCAATATTCAACGTCCGTTTGAGTTTATGTTGGAAGCAGAAGGCTATACTTCAAATATGTATGAGATTGTAGTGCGTGAGCGTCCACAGCTTCGAAATTTTGTAGCATATCTCAACTATCCTAACTATACAGGTAAAAAAGATGAACGATTAGAAAATACAGGTAATCTTATCGTTCCAGCAGGAACACAAATTGAATGGCGTTTTCAGACACAAGAAACCGAAAAACTGAATTTTGTTTCGATTATTTCAGATGATTCTATCAATGTAAAAACAGCAAAAAAAGAAGAAGATGGATTTTTACTTCAAACTACAGCTTTGAAATCCGAAGCATTTGAAATTGAATTGGAAAATAAATACAGCAAAAACAAAGAAAAAATTAGTTATCTGCTGACAGTCATTCAAGACGAATTTCCAAAAGTGTCGCTCAATCAGTTTCAAGATTCTGTGATGTACGATTATTTGATGTTGGGAGGAAATATTTCAGACGATTATGGCATTACCAATTTACGTTTTAATTATCGTGTTCGTTCTGGAAAAAGTGTATCTGAATACAAATCTTTGCCTCTCAATTTCAATCCAAATGCTATCAATCAGCAATATTTTCATCAAGTAGAATTAGCTCCTCTCAACTTAAAAGCTGGAGACGAACTAGAATATTTTGTGCAAGTTTGGGACAACGATGCTGTTCGTGGTAGAAAGAGTAGCAAAACGGGAAGTTATAGTTTCAAAATTCCGAAAGAGTCTGAAATGCGTGAATCAGTTTCTGAAAGTAGTAAAAATGCAGAATCACAAATTGATAAAACGCTAGAAGATGCTAAAGATTTAAACAAGAAAATCAAAGACCTTGCAGAAGATTTAAAAGGCAAGAAAAAACTGACGTGGCAACAGCAAAAAGAATTGGAAAAACTTTTGGAAGATAAAAAGCAACTGGAAGAAGACATTCGTAAAATGCAAGAGCAAAACAAACAGCTCAACGAGCAGCAGGAAAAGTTTACAGAGCAAGATGAACGTATTGCAGAAAAATCTAAAAAACTACAAGAGTTGATGGACGAACTTATGGATGAAAAAACCAAAGAACTCTACGACAAACTTCAAGAACTTTTGCAAGAGCAAACTAATAGCGAAGAGATAAAAGAAGTCTTGGAAAAGCTCCAAAACAAAGAAATGAATCTTGAAAAAGAGCTTGACCGAACACTAGAAATGTTTAAAAGGCTAGAAGTTGATAAGAAAATGAAAGACATCGCCGAGCAGTTGGAAGACCTTGCAGAAGAGCAAAAAGACCTTGCAGAAGAAACCAAAGAACAGCAAGAAAAAGAAGAAAAGCAATCTAAAAAACAGGCTGAAAAGGATGCAGAAAAAGATGCTGCCAAAAATGAAGAACTCAAAGAAAAGCAAGAGGATTTGAATGAAAAATTTGAAGAAATGAAGGAGCAAATGGAGGAGCTTGACAAGATGAATGAAGAACTAAAAACTCCGAAGGATTTGGAAGACACTAAAAAGAAGGAAGAAGAAGTAAGCGAACAGCAAGAACAAAGTAGTGAGCAACTTCAAAATAATGAAAAAAAGAAGGCTTCACAGTCGCAGCAAAACGCAGGTGAAAAAATGGAGCAAATGGCACAACAAATGCAACAAATGACTTCTTCTGCCGAAATGCAGCAAGCACAAGAAGATTACGATGATTTGCGCCAGCTTTTGGAAAACCTCTTGAAACTATCCTTTGAGCAGGAAGAAATTATGAATGGTTTTAATGAAATTGACCAGCGAGACCCAAAATATATAACGCTTAGTCAAGACCAATTAAAGTTAAAAGATGATGCTCAAATTGTGGAGGACAGTTTGCGTGCGCTTGCCAAGCGTGTTTTTCAGATTGAGAGTTTTGTAATGCGTGAACTTACTGATATGAACGATTATATGGAACAGGTTACGGAGGAAGTAAAAAGCCGTAAAAATCCTCGTCTTTTAGCAAGTCGTCAGCAGTCGGTAATGACTTCTATCAATAATTTGGCTCTAATGCTCAATGATGTTTTGGAGCAAATGCAACAATCGATGTCGTCTATGGGAATGGGGCAACCAAAACCGAGCAATCAGAGTGGAAGTCCGTCGCTTAGTGAGATGCAGCAGTCTATCAATCAGCAGATTGAAAACCTTAAAAAGAGTGGAAAGTCAGGCAGACAGCTTTCAGAAGGTCTTGCCAAAATTGCAGCCCAACAAGAAGCCTTGCGCCGTGCTTTACAAAAAGCAATGCAACAGGGAAAAGGCAAGGACGGAAAAGAAGGTAAAGACGGCAAAAAAGCAGGAAAAGAAGGACAGAACGGAATGGAAGGCGAAAACGGACAAGATGGAAACCAAGACGGAGGAACAGGTGGCAACGGTGGAAATATGTCTAAGATGATAAAAGACATGGAAAAAACTGAAGAAGATTTGGTAAACAAACGCCTTACTCAAGAACTCATCGAACGCCAAAAGCAGATTATGACACGTCTTTTGCAATCTGAAAAAGCTGAAAGAGAACGAGACTTAGACGAAAAACGAGAAGCTGAGCAAGCCAAAGCCAAGCAACGAAGAGTTCCCCCACAGTTTGAGGAGTATTTCAAGCAAAAGGAACAACAAATCGAACTCTTAAAGACAATTCCTCCTGCACTTAGTCCGTACTACAAGCAGCAGGTCAATGAGTATTTTAAGAAGTTGGAGGAGTAAGCTTGGTAAATGTTAATCGCTAAAAATAAATACTATGGATGAAGAAGTATCAAAAGCAGTAAAAGCTGTAATGGATAAAATTCCCACAGACAAATTATATGATGATTTATTTAGCCCTCCTTTGAAAAAAGTGGGAGAAGTTTTAGCTAATATAATTGATGCAGGAAATTTAATTCTGCTTCCAATTAAACTCGCAAATGCTCGTTCTAAACTTTATTTAGAAAATAATTTAAAAAAGTACAAGGAAAAATTAGATAAAATCCCTGAAGATGATTTGCAGAAAGTTCCTGAACAAATAGGGCTACCTATTTTTGACAAACTTACTTCTACAGGTGATGAAAATTTGTCTAATGCTTTCATCAATTTATTGACTAAGGCATCATCTAAAAATAATGTTGGGACTGTACATCCTTCATTTGTCAGCATAATAGATAACTTATCAGTAGATGAAGCTATTCTACTTTTCAAGTACAGAAAAGATAACAAAATACCTTTTATAGACGTGCTTTATGAAGCTGATGTTTTCTCAGAACCTCCTCCTAAAAAAGTTGAGGGAAGAGTAAAAACTACAGACGAGTTACGTAATGATATTAAATATCTTAGTAGTAAAAGGTCTCTAAGTCCTGTAAAGTTAGCTTACAACTTAACTGGAATTGAACTTAGTGAAGATATTAAACTATATTTTCCTAAAAATATTGATTTATATTTAGAAAACTTAGAACGATTAGGTATAATATCGTTTGCAGACGAATGGCAAGAAGTACACAAAGAAAGATACGATTATTTAACTAATGAACTATACAAAGATGTAATAAATCGATTTGAAAAGGAGCTAGAAATTAATGACCCTAGAGTTGTTGGTAATATAAGGATTGTACATAGGTGTATTGGTTTTACTTCTTTTGGACAGGCATTTATAGATGCTGCTATAAAGGATATAGAAGAAAAATCGGAGGAAGTGGAGTAAAAATGCAATACATAGAAAAAATAGAAGACAAAGAATATTTCATTACGGAAATAAATACTTCTAAGTGTAAAGGCAAACAAGGTTTGATAGAAGAGTTTAGCATTGCTTTTTCTATTTACTCAATTGTTCCTAATCTTGATGCTCTGAATGATTTTCTAACAGGTTTGGAATGGATAGAACAGAAAAACTACAAACTCATTCTCAAGAATATGAATAAAGTGGAAAAAAGTAGGGATGATTACGATGAGTTATTTTCTCTAATCAAATACTTAGAAGAACACTGGCAAAGGGAAGAAAATAATTTTATAGTAGAATATGTAAGTCATTCTTAATTGACTTTATCAAAAATAAAATTTTATGAACCCCATCCAAAAATTCAAAGAAATCATAGATAGTGGAATCAATGAAATGCTAGTTAGAGTGTATAACACCAAAACTAAAGAAGTCATTCGGCATACACTAGGTATGAAACAAGACCTAGAAAAATACTATTCGTTCAAGCTATTTTTCTATGAGAAAGATGGAAAAATAATAGAAACTAAAGAATATTCTTATCTGTGTTCAGCACTAGATGAAATCAGAGAGTATTTAGAAAAAACAGACAGGCTAATCGTGGTAAGAGGAGCAGACCGAAACTGTGCAGCTTCTGGAATGCAAACAGATATGAGTGCAGGGCAGGGAATATCAAAATTAGAAATGAATGCCAGACTAAACAAAGGAGAAAAAATAAATAGGTCTGATTATATTTTCAATGTTTTAGAAGATTCTACCATAGAAAACGTAACTACATTAGCTGAACAAAAAGCCTACTGGGAAAAATGGTATTCAAAAGAATTAAAAAACTATATCACAAAAGGAATGAAAACTATCTGGAAATTCGAACTCAAAATGGAAGCTGTACAAAAAATTAGCCTTCCTCCAAAACACAACATTGTCTCTGTCGGAATCATAAAAAAAATCGCCTATATGTGGGTAGAAGTCTGGGGAGATATTTCCAAAACAGAAAAAATCAAAATCTTGACTATTCCTACAGGACAAGAAGTTCCTCAAAATGCTGAATTTGTAGGGACACTTTTCTACAAAGAAGGTGAAATTGTTCAGCACGTTTATAAGAGCTAGAACAAATTTTAACATAACTTTTCAAAAGCATAGTGCGTTAGTGAACTGGAACAATCGTTCCATATTTTTTATTTCACTATTTTTCATTCTTATAAACTACAAAGACATTATGCTTTTTGATTCTTTCAAACTAGGAAATACAACGCTTCAAAATCGTGTCGTAATGGCACCTCTTACTCGTTCAAGAGCCATAGATAATATTCCAAACGATTTAATGGCAAAATATTATGCACAGCGTTCTGGAGCTGGTCTTATCATTACAGAGGGAACAAGTCCGTCGCCAAACGGTTTAGGCTATCCACGTATTCCAGGGGCTTTTTCAGATGAGCAAACAAAAGGTTGGGCAAAGGTAGCCGAAGAAGTACACAAAGGAGGGGCTAAGATTTTTATGCAGCTTATGCACACAGGAAGAGTTTCGCACCCTTTGAATATGGCTAAAGATGCTAAGGTTTTAGGTACAACAGAAAATCCTGTTAGTGGTCAAATGTACACTGACCAAGAAGGGTTAAAAGCCTATCCTCCAGCAAAACTAATGACAGAAGACGAAATTAAAAGTACGATTCAAGAGTATGTAGATAGTGCAAAAAATGCTATCAAAGCTGGCTTTGATGGTGTAGAACTACACGCTGCCAACGGATATTTGATGGAGCAGTTTCTAAACCCTGTGGTCAATGGCTTACAGAATAGCTATAATGGAAACGATGAAGCGAGAGCAAAATTTGTTTTGGAGACAGCAAAAGCTACTATTGCTGAAATTGGAGCAGAAAAAACAGGGATTCGTATTTCTCCTTTTGGAGTTTTTAATGATACTGGTTCTTTTGAAGGAATTGAAGATTTTTATGAGAATTTGGCAAAAGAACTAGGCAAACTCGGTCTTGCTTATATTCATATCGTCGACCACTCACCTATGGGTGCGCCAGAAGTTCCTCGTTCTATGAAAGAAAAAATTAGAGATGCTTTTGGTGGAACAATTATTATTAGTGGAGGCTACGATAAAGAGCGAGCAGAAAAGGATTTGAAAGATGGATTAGGACATTTAGTAGCTTTCGGACGTTCATTTATTGCTAATCCAGATTTGGTAGAGCGTATGAAGCAAAATGCTACTATCAATGAGCCCAACCCAGATACTTTCTATACATCTGGGGCAGAAGGTTATACAGATTACCCTACCTTAGAAGAAGAAAAGCAAGAGGCATAATTTTTTGATTCTAATTATCCAGCAAAACACATAAAAAAACCTTTCCCAAACAGGAAAGGTATTTTTTGTCCACTTACTTACTTTACTTACTACTTAAGCCTTTAGAAAATCTTCAAAGAGAAATATAAAAATGGTTAGCTGCCAAAAATTTCTCTGTACAGTTATTGTGTTCAGAACACGAACTAACAACTTTCTCTTTTGTTTTCTAAAATTTTAATTTGCTATTCATTTGTAGTGAAACGAACAACAAACATTCACAAAAAATAAGATACTGATAAAAGTTTTGCTATCTGCAAACAGTAATCTTGGTGAATCAATGTCTTTTAACTATCTGTATCGTTTTACAGATTTACTTAATATAGTTTCAATCTATTTGCCAAGCCAAATTTTTTTTGAAGTATTTTTACAATAATTTTTTCTTTTTTTTGTAAAAACGCTTTTTTAAGCGATTTAAGCGTGTTTTTTTCTATGAAAAGAATTTTTTGTATTTTTTCTCTTCATGATAATATCCTAAAAAATTTTCAAAATGAAATAGACCTTTTTTCATTGTGAAAACTTTGTTTAGATATCAAACTTTCCTAGTTGTCTCAATAAAGCTCTAAAATCTTTTGGATATTCTGTTACAGCTTTTATTTCTTCTCCATTCATTCCCTTAAAGGCAAGTTCTTTGGCGTGAAGTGCTACACGTTGCATTAGTGGAAGTTCTTCTTCCCATTTTTTAAGGTTAAATTTTTTGCGTTTTATCTCTGAAAGAAATAAATCTTTCCCTCCGTAGGCTTTATCTGCCACCAAAGAAGCTCCCAATGTTTGTGCATGCACACGAATTTGGTGTAATCGTCCTGTAATCGGACGACATTCTAAAAGTGTGTAATGGCGAAAGGCCTCTAATGTAGTAAAAAATGTAAGTGAATGTTTTCCTTGTTTGTAGCTAATTTGAGAAAGTCCCGTTTTGGTTTTGTATAAAGGCACTTCAACGGCTTCTTCTTGAAAATCGTGTACTCCACTCGCAACAGCATGATACACTTTCTCTACTTGGCGTTCTTGAAACTGAATAGACAAATGGCGATAGGCTTCAAAATGTTTGGCAACAGCCACAGCTCCACTGGTTTCTTTGTCCAAACGGTGTCCTAGTTTTGCTTCTGGAATTTCATTTCTGACAATTTGCAAAAGGTTCATTGCATTGCCCAAACGCTCATCTAAAGATGACAGAAAAGGAGGTTTATCTACAATTAAGTAATCGTCATTTTCAAAAAGAACAAGGTCAGAGAGTGTATATCGCTTCATATTGTATGCTGTAAAATAAAAAGTACAAAGACTACAAAATTACGTATTTCTTAGGAAAGAAATGAAGTTTGAGAAGTTTCTAAGCACAATATTTGAACAAGATGAGAGATTGAATGGCTTAGAAACAAACTTTAAAAAAAATGAAAATAAATTACTACACAACATTTCTCTCAATAGTGTTGTTTTTTGCTACCTCTCTATCCCTTTTTGCACAATTAGATGAGAATGAGAAATTGGTTTATAAACTCATAAAACAAGATAATGCGAAGAAGTTAAAAAAGTTAATGAATCAAGATATGGAGTTCAAAAATTATGTTCTTACATATTACAGCAAAACAGAAAAAACATATTTAGAACAAGCTATTGATGATTGTAGCCTAAAAACAGTAGAGTTACTAACAAAGAACAAAGCGATTATAGGTTATACAGAAGAATATTCTGAGGAAATAGTGGATATTTACATAGACGAATTGAGCTGTGTTTTTAGCTCAAAAAAGAAAAAATGTTTAGTTGCTGCTTATGCTCAATTAGTCAAAAATGATTATGTACGTATTCGCCCTACTTTATTAGGCAGACTAAATTGTTATTTTGATGTGGTTAGTGAGTGGTATGTTGAGATGCAACCGATAGTAAAAGAGCTTATAGGCAAAGGATTGAAGGTGGAGGAGTCAATAATAAATATTACTGAAGAAAGAGAAAATTATTTGATAGAGCTTTGTAAGTTAGAAAAACAGTTTACTGAGGAGTTTACTCAAAAAGAAATACATGACATTCGCAATTACATTTTGTTTTTGAAAGAACAAAAAGTAGATTTCAAAACAGAAATAAATGGAAAAAGACCTATTGATTTACTTAGCAAAGAGTTTCAAAAAGAGGCAGAATAAAAGTAACGGCTCACTATCCACTACAAAATTATCTATCGACTTATAGGTTTTAGCAAAATGATTTTTTATTTTTATCAGAATATTAACTTCTATCTTATTCTTTATCATTTTTAATGAATTATTCTAGTACGAACGGAAACACTTCAGTTGATTCACTACGTGAAGCTCTATTTCAGACCTTTAGCTCAAATGGCGAACTTCTGATACCAACAAAAATAAATCGTTTGCCAAAAGATTTTCTGACCAACCTTCATACATTTTCTTTTCCAGAAATTTGTTTGAAGATTTGTAAGTATTTGTTGGAAGATGAAATTCCTAAAAAAGACATAGAAAAGATAATTCAAAATACATTTGATTTTGATATTCCATTGGTCGAAATCTATGAAAAAGACGTATATGCACTAGAACTTTTTCATGGCAACACCCACTCGTTTAAAGATGTAGGAATGCGTTTTATAGCTGAGCTAATCACCTACTTTTCAGAAAAAGAGAAAGAAAATAAAGAAACAACTATCTTGGTAGCCACTACTGGCGATACTGGAAGTGCAGCAGCAAGTGCATTTTATAAGAGAAAAGGAATAAGAGTTTGTATTCTGTATCCAAAAAATAAATTGAGTGTTTTACAAGAAAAACAACTCAATACATGGGGAGAAAATATTACAGCCTTAGAAATTGATGGTACATTCGAAGATTGTCAAAGATTGGTAAAGGAGGCTCTAATGGACAAAGAACTAAATCAAAAACTTCGAATTACGACAGCCAACTCGTATAACTTCCTTCGTATTTTACCTCAAATATTTTATTACTTTTGGGCAGTAGCACAGCTAAAGGGAGAACAGCGAACAGCTATTTTTTCTGTACCAAGTGGTAATTTTGGTAACCTAACGGCTGGAATTATTGCAAAGAAAATGGGCTTACGCATCAGTCGTTTTATTGCTGCTACTAATATCAACGATGTTGTGCCTCAATATTTACTCAATGGAAGTTTCGAACCTCGTCCTGCTGTTCGTACGGTTTCTAGTTCGATGGATACTGGTAACCCTGTAAACTTCAAACGCCTTTTGAGTCTTTATAATCATTCTTATACTCGTTTTTCAGCAGATATTGCAGGATATAGACTTACTGATAGGCGCATACAAAACACGATTAAAGACCTCTATGAAGGATATGATTATCTTGCCGACCCACATTCTACAGTAGGCTATGCTGCTCTCAAAAATTATCTTACACCAGAAAGTGAGGTAGGTATTTTCTTAGCCACAGCGCATCCAGCTAAATATCAAGAAGTAGTCAAACAGGTGCTTCCTTATGTAGAAATAGAAACTCCTACCTTTTTAAAAGAGGTTTTAGATAAAGAAAAACAGATTGTACCTCTTTCTTCTAAAATAGATGATTTGAAAGCGTTTTTAGCTAAATAAA
>NZ_JAHDIG010000004.1:0-89294 GCF_020630935.1 Bernardetia sp. | reverse complement strand
ATATTGTTAATTGATTCATTTTCAGTAATTTAGTATCCAAATCAGTATTTGGAACACTGGAAAGTCATTTTTGTATGCCAATAGCTTGAAAATTAGATAAAATATAGATTTTAATACAATTTTACTTGCTAAATACAAATTACAAAAGTACCTTTGCACTCCCAAATAGTTGTACAACAATCTGACAATGAAGAGATTAGTTTGCTTAATCAAACTTATTGAACATCGTTTTAGCTGTTTTATTCTGATTTGGAAAACAAATAAGTAATAAAATTAGGAAAAGCAACATATTTGCAAACCTATATTTTGTATAAGAATCAATAAGGAAAATTTACACACACGACTTTGATTTTTATCAACTCTAATTATTGAATTTTATTTTTTGATAATTTGATAAGAACAATCAGACTTATCAAAGCATTTAAAATTCATTCTTTTAACCCAAAAAAATAACCACAGTGACTAAAGCAGATCTTATTGCAGAAATTGCTAATCGCACAGAAAAAGATAAATTCGATGTACAAGACATCGTAGAAGAATTTTTTAATGTTGTAAAAGATAACATGGCAGACGGCGAAAATATTTATGTTCGTGGCTTTGGAAGTTTTGTCAATAAAAAAAGAGCTAGAAAAGTAGCTCGTGATATTGCAGCTAAAAAACCAATGGTCATTGAGCCTCATTTTGTGCCTAGTTTCAAGCCAGCCAAAACATTTGTTGAAGCAGTCAAGACAAGTGAAAAATTGCTTGCTGAAGTAGAGTTGGAAGAGTCGGACAGAAAATTGACAGCAACAGCCTAGTTAGGTAAAACGTATTTGTACCTTTAAAAACTTCTGTAAAGACGCTTGTTCTACGACAAATTTGCTTTACAGAAGTTTTCTTATTTCTCTCAACTGACAAAACCATGCAAATCAAGCAATATTCACTTATCGCAGTAGGAATTGGATTAGCTGTTCTTTTAGCATTTCTACCAAAAGGAGTAGTAAAAAATGATACTGAGAAATCTTCTAAAACAGATGAAAGCGTCGTAACGGCTTCTTCGTCTCTCAATCAAGAAGATGACTTACCAGAAGGACATAGCGAAGACGACGGACACGACCACGGAACTGAAGAAGAAACTCAAAATGCAACTACACAGCACTTGATGAATGTTTCAGAAGAAGATAAAGAAGCATTGAGCGCAGCTCGTAATCTTTATTTTGAGGTGGCTTCAAAGACAAATGCAACACACAATGAAGAACACCAAGCCTTAGAGAACTTTGTTGAGAATTTGAAGAAAATTAGTCTTTTTGATAGTGCAGCATATTATTTAGCACTAGAAGCTGATGAAAATCCGACATTGGGACACAATTTAGCAGCAGCAGAAGCATATTATGAAGCCTCTGTTTTTGCTATTGACCCAAAGAAAGCAAGTGCTGCGTCTGCCAAAGCACAAAAGTATTATGAAATGGTTTTGAAACAAGACCCAAAAAATACAGATGCAAAGGCTCAACTTGCTATGACATATATAACAACGACAAATCCGATGCAAGGAATTGCTATGCTTAGAGAAATATTGGAACAAGACCCTAATCATATTAAGGCAACTGAAAACTTGGGTTTACTTTCAGTTCAGTCAAGACAATTCGATAAGGCTGTTGTTCGTTTTGAAAAACTGGTGCAGCTTATACCAGAAGATGTTTCTGCACATCTATACCTTGGTTATAGCTACAAAGAAACTGGAGCAAAAGAAAAGGCTAGAAAAGAATTAGAGTTTGTATTTGATAATGCAACTGACCCAGCATTGAAAGAAGCTGCCAAAGAGTACTTGAAAGGGCTTTAAATTAGGAATAAAGCTGCCAAAATTTGCAAAACGCAATTTTTTTGATTAATAGTATGATTTTTGTGCTATTTATAGTATCTTTGCCAAAATTAGGTGTATAGTGGCACAAAATGGGAAATGTCTAATTTCTAGTAGTTTTTTGAGTATCATTTTCTAAATGTATTTATCTCAAAATATGCACCTTATACTGATTTAGTTTTTATACAAGAATTTATAAAAGTAAAAATCTGAATCAATCTTATATTTTATTTGACTTATATAATAAATGAAATACGTAATTTTCTATTACAATCATTTATTATTAATCATATTTCAAAATTATTTTAATCATTTTAAATTTATAATATTATGCCTTGCGGAAAAAAACGTAAAAGACACAAGATTGCTACTCACAAACGTAAAAAACGTCTTCGTAAAAATCGTCATAAGAAAAAATAATTGACACTCTCTACAAAAGCAGACACATTTATTTATCAGTTTTTTCTGAAAATAGAGGTTTCTGCTTTTGGTGTAGAAAAGCGTTTATATACAAACGTAGCAAAGAATCTTCCTAACCAAATTAAAGCGCAGGTTAGTTTAGATAAATTATTCAACTAATCGAATTACGAATGTGAGTAACGAATTAGTAATCAATGCCACTCCAGAAGGGGGGCGAATTGCGCTTTTGCAGGATAGAAACTTAGTAGAGTTTCATCACGATGAGGGAAATCATCAGTTCTCAGTAGGAGATATGTATTTAGGAACAGTAAGACGTATTGTTCCAGGCATGAATGCAGCTTTTATAGACATTGGCTATGAAAAAGATGCATTTTTGCATTATTTGGACTTAGGACCAAATGTAAGTTCTTTGATAAAATATACGAAGCAAGTACGTAGTAATCATCACAAAAACGGACAACAAGACTACAAGCTCAATAATTTCAAGTTGGAAAAACCAATAGATAAGCTCGGTAAGATGGGCGATGTCTTGAAACCAAACCAACTTGTATTGGTACAAGTAGTCAAAGAACCTATTTCAACAAAAGGACCTCGTCTTTCTTGCCAACTTTCTTTGGCTGGAAGATATTTAGTATTAGTTCCTTTTGATGAGCGTGTTCTTATTTCTCGTAAAATTACTAGCAAAACCGAACGCCGTCGTCTTCAACGACTTATAGATTCTATAAAACCTGAAGGCTTTGGAGTTATTGTCAGAACAGTGGCAGAAGGAAAAGATGTAGAGGAGCTTGATAGAGACATGAGTACTCTTTCTGATAAGTGGCGTGGAGGAATGGCAAATTTAGCAAAAGCTAAACCAAGAGATAAAGTAATTGGAGAAATTAGTAAGGCAACTTCTATGCTCAGAGACCTCTTAAATGAGAGTTTTGATAGCATTACAGTCGATGATGCAACCACTTACGATACCATAAAAGAATATATTCACAAAATTGCGCCAGAAAAAGAACGCATTGTAAAGATGTATAATGGAAGAGGCAAAATTTTTGAAACTTTTGGTATAGAAAGACAGCTAAAATTATTGTTTGGAAAAACAGTTAGTTTGCCAAGTGGTGGGTATTTAGTTATCGAACACACAGAAGCTCTGCACGTTGTAGATGTAAATAGTGGTAACAAATCGTCTTCAGAAAACGACCAAGAAACTACTGCACTTAAAGTCAATATGGAAGCAGGTTCGGAAATTGCACGACAACTGCAACTCCGTGATATGGGAGGAATTATTGTGATTGACTTTATAGATATGCGAAAAATGGAGAATCGTCGTGCCTTGTATGACCACATGAAAAAGGTAATGCAGACCGACCGTTCGAAGTTTACTATTTTACCACTCTCAAAGTTTGGGTTGATGCAAATTACACGTCAGCGTGTGCGTCCTGAACTTAACATCGCAACTAGAGAAATTTGTCCAGCTTGTAATGGTACAGGCAAAATTTCGGCATCCATTGGAGTAGCTGAAGCAATTACGCACAAGCTAGACTATATTTTAGGTAAACAAAATGAAAAGAAGATTACGATTGCCTTGCATCCGTATTTATATGCTTATTTCACAGCAGGATTTATTTCATTGCGTATGAAATGGTTTTTTAAATATTATAAATGGGTAACATTAGTCAAGGATTCTTCTTTAGCTCTCACACAGCATCATTTTTATAATGCCAATGGAGAAGAAATAGAGATGGGATAAACCTATCATAATAAAAAATCAATCATAAAGTTGATTGTTTGCAAATATTCAATCACTTTTACTTATAAAATAAAGACAGAAATCTGTCGCCTACTTAGAGAATTAAAAGACTTTACAAAAAAGAATATTTCCCTCTTTTTTCGTGCAAAAGCAGAAAAAACCTTAGCCAAAGGAACGGCTAAGGTTTTTTTGTGTCATAAAATGAAAACAATATTTTACTAAAGGATAGTCTGATATTATTTGATATATCTAAAATCTGTTCCACCTTTTAAACTAATAACACTTTGATAGATAAGGTCAATCACGGCATTGACATCATCTTTTGAAGCTGTTTCTACAGTAGTGTGCATATATTTTAATGGAATAGAAATAAGAGCAGAGGCTGTTCCTTTTCCAGAATACGCAAATGCATCCGTATCTGTGCCTGTTATGCGACTAGATGCCAAACGCTGAAACGGAATTTCATTTTTCTCTGCTGCTTTGACAATGTGTTTCAAAAGATTGTTCTGTACAGCTGGCGCATACGTTAAGACTGCCCCCTTTCCACTTTTAATATCACTTTGCTTGATTTTGTTGTACATTGGAGAATTTGTATCGTGGCAAACATCAGTTACAATAGCTACATCTGCCTCAATCGTACGAGAAATCATAGTTGCACCATTGAGTCCTACTTCTTCCTGTACAGCATTAACGATATACAAACCAAAATCTAGTTTGTCTTTGTTTTTATGAATTTTGCGAGCCACTTCTGCAATCATAAAACCTCCAATGCGATTATCCAAAGCTCTCCCTGTCCAGTATTTATCACCCAGTTCCATTAGCTCATCTTCGAAAGTAGCCACACAACCGACATGGATTCCCATTTCTTCTACTTCCTTTTTGCTTGTTGCTCCTACATCTAAGAAAATATTGTCTATCTCTGGCAATGTATCAGCTTTTCCACGCTCACGCACATGAATCGCAGGCCAACCAAAAACTCCTTTGACAATTCCTTTGTCTGTATAAATATTTACTCTCTTAGAAGGTGCAATAATAGCATCAGAACCACCGTTTTGCTTAACATAAATATATCCGTCATCAGTAACGTAATGAACTGTCCAGCCAATTTCATCAGCGTGCGCTTCAATCACAACTTTATACTTTGCTTCTGGATTGATGACTGCCACAGCTGTTCCATATACATCTGTAAAATAAGAATCTGTATAAGGTTTGATGTAGTCTAACCAAATTTGTTGTCCACTTTGTTCGTAGCCTGTTGGAGAAGAATTATTGAGGTATTTAAAGAGAAATTCACGGCTTTTTTTATTCATTTTACCCATTTGTTGAGATGTTTTATATATTTTTAGTTTTGATAATAACTACCAATATAGCAAATCTAATGACGATGAGAAAAGTTTTTCTACAAACTAATAATACAATCTTCTCTCTACTATCTTTTGAGTCTTGTTTTCCAAAATTGTAATATAAGCATAGCCAATAGCAAAAAGATGGCTAACTCCATAAATATATAAGAAGCCTATATAGCTAAAAATAGAATAGAAAACAGAATTGTAGGGCAAAATAATATACAAGGCATACCCAATTATACCCAATCCAATATATGCACCCACAGCCATCATGTATTTTTTACGCAAGAGACGTGTTTCAGTAGAGTAATTTCCAAAAACTACATTCAAAGCATTCATTGTAGGATTCCAAATTGCCAAAAAAGTCAGAGCCAAAATGGGTAATATAAAGGCAAAACCAAAGTCTTCTAAAGCAGTAATCTGAAAGGATAGGAAAGTCATTCCATAGCTACCTAAAAGAAGTACTAAAAACGTAACTTGAACAAATAAGTCAAGACGTAATACAGTTTTTTTATAGGGAGAAATCATAATGTCAAATTATTTTGAAGAAGTGTGTAAAAAGTGAATACAACTAGATAAACGGAAATAAAATACATAAGTTTCAATATTTTCAAAATAAATTGAAAGTTTGTAAAAAAATATTTTTTTGTTTGTCATACTCAATAGATACCATAAATTTGTAATTTTGAAGGAAACACCATTTTATCATTCCCCTATCTGTTTTGGAAAAAGACTTTGTA
Organism: Bernardetia sp.; assembly: GCF_020630935.1. NCBI lineage: Bacteria > Pseudomonadati > Bacteroidota > Cytophagia > Cytophagales > Bernardetiaceae > Bernardetia > Bernardetia sp. Next base: position 83,213 of record NZ_JAHDIG010000004.1, on the reverse strand, counting down.
ACATTTATTCAGAAACATCAAGGCATTGTCCATAAGGTCTGTCGCATGTATTGTGATTCTGAAGAAGATAGGCAAGATTTGTTTCAAGAGGTGTTGTTTCAGCTTTGGAAGTCATATCCTAAGTTTAGAGGCGATTCCAAAATTTCTACTTGGATGTATCGGATTGCACTCAATACAGCGATTGCTCGCCTTCGCAAAACCAAACGCCAACCCTCAGAGTTCTCTATTTCAGAAACAACATTGCAGTTTCCAGATATGCCACCAGATATAGAAAAAGAAGAACAACTCAAAAGTCTGCAAATAGCCATTCAGAAACTATCAAAGGTAGAAAAAGGTATCATCATGCTCTATTTAGAAGAAAAAAGCTATGATGAAATTGCTGAAATCATAGGAATTACCAAAACGAATGTAGGCGTAAAGATAAATCGCATTAAGAAAAAACTTAAAGAAACGATGCAGAAAATGCCTCAATAAAAAATATAAAATGGATATAGATAACTTAAAATCTACTTGGCAAGCACTTCAATCGGAGCAAGAGCCTATTCTCAAAGATGAACAGATTCGTAAACTTTTGAGAGGGAAGGCAACCGATTCGATTTCAAAAATAAAACGTAACATCTTGATTGAAGGAAGTCTAACTATTTTTGTAAGCCTGTTTTTTATGGCAAACAAAAGCTGGTTCTACTCACCTTATATCATGCCTTATTTGGGGGTTGTAATGTTGCTTGGTTTGGCATGGTATGCTTTTAAATACATTCAAATTAGAAAAATTGATTTACAAAAAAATCTAAAACAAGCACTTCAACAACTTATAACCACACTAGATTTATATCTAAAACTTTATTTGTACGGTTCGTTTTTCTTGGGAGCTTCTGCTGCTATTTTGCCTTTGTTTTGGAAAAATGTTTTGCAGGAGGCTAGTTTGAATGATGTTTTGCTCATTGGAAGCATAGGAATAGTATCAGCCCCAGTATATTATTTTTTTATAAAGTGGTATATCAAAAAACTATACGGAGATTATGTGGATGAACTAAAAGAAGAACTAAAAGAGCTAGAGGATTTAGATGAATAAGGCAAATAAAAAAACTCCTTTCTACTGAAAGGAGTTTTTTCTGTCCACTTACTTACTTTACTACTTAACTATCAGAAAATCTAGTTCTGTAACTTAAAAGATTAGTCTTCTGCTAAAAATGGGTAGATAAATCTACCTACAAACGACTTGTTACCTTACTACTAACTTTCTTAATCCTATGTTTCAAAAAAGTAAAAATACTGCTAAAATGCTTTCGATTTTTTAAGAAATCAATCAGTATTTTTGTGAAACAAATATCTTTTTTCTAATCTTCTATTAGAAACATTTACTTATCCTATATTCAATTCATCTGCCATTTTGATAGTATTATGTATTTTTTTAAAATAATTATATAAAATAGCCCTATTGGTCTTTAAAAGGCTATTTTATTTTTTTTCTAAAGGTGGTAATGGTTTTGTTTTTTTCATTTTGGTAAGGTTAATTTTTCATTTTGAAAAATTAATTTCAATATTTAAGATAATTGCTTTTCATCTTCTGTATCTATTTCTACTGTATTTTCCTGCTTATTTTTGAAAGTAACGTTCAAAATCACACCCAAAAGCATCAAACCAATTCCGATAGATACATAAATATTAAAAGTTTCTTGAAAAAATAGGAAGCCAAATCCTAGGGCATAAATAATTCCTGTATAGCTCACACTTGCAACTCTTGCAGCCTCTTCAATTTGGTAGGCTTTTGTCATATAAAGCTGTGCAATTTGTGTCAAGATTCCGATAAGCAAAAGGTAGAGCCATTCCCAACCCACAGGAGTTTTCCACTCATAAAAAATACAATACAAAATAGCGATTGGAAGTGTAACAAGAGGAAAATAAAGAATTACCATAAGAGGGTGTTCGGAAGTTTTGAGCTTTCTGATGCAGTTGTAGGCACATCCAGAAAGAAATGCAGCTACGATTCCCATAATAAAATAAAGTGTATCTACACGCTCATCAAAGCCTTTTACCATGGTTACGCCAACAAAGGAAATCAGAAAAAATAGCCATTGTAAAAGCACTAAACGCTCACCCAAAACAAGCCACGCAATAATTACTGTAAAAATAGGAGCTAGATAATGTAGCGTAATGGCAGATGCCAAAGGCATATTCTGAATAGTGGTAAAGAAGAGAAAAAGAGCTGTTCCTCCAAAAAGACCACGCAGAAAAAGCACTTTCTTGTTTGTTCCAAGTCCTTTCACTTTTTGCATTTGTAATCCTACAACACAAATAACAAAAGAAACTGCCGAACGAAAAAGTATGATTTCCATAGCAGGAATGTCATTGAGCAACTTAACAATCAGATTCATCAAAGCAAAGCAAAAGACAGCAAAAAGCATGTATAAAACCCCTTTTGTAAGTCCGAGTTTGGAGAGTAAATCATCTGTTTTAGAGGAGGGAGTAGGAGTGTCTAGTATAGGTTTTTTCAAAGATATTTTAAGTCAAAATGTAGCGACGAGGTTTGCCTAGTCTGTAATCGAATTAATTTCTTTGCAAAGGTACAGAAGCCTATACAAAGAGTAGGTGTAAATAACTAAAATTAAGGTTCACGTATTATTTTGTATCTACCTCAAAACCAAATAACTTTACAAGAGTTTAAAATGTAACTTATGCTTTAGCATCAAAAAAATATAAGGCAAAGAAGCAATGTCTGTTTCTTTGTTATTTCTATTCGAAAAAATATAAAAACCCTCGTTCACAGTTCTGACCTAAACGACGGTTAAGTTAAAAGTCCTACATTCAATTATGAACCAGCCAGAAACGCAAGAACAAACCGAAATACTCAAGCTCTCTCCAAAAGATTTTATCAAGAAATACCAAAAAGACGGAGTTCTTCTAACACTTTCCTCTAAGTTAGAACAAGAAAAAAAGCAATCAGAATCGGTGCGTTTTCATCTGAAAGGCTTACAAGGAAGTCAGGATGCTGTGGTGCTGGCTGCGATTTATAAAAACACACCTGCTATTTCTCATTTTGTTGTGATGGATGATGCCGAAGAGGCTGCCTATTTTTACAATGATATTCAACACCTTTTGGGAGAAACGCTTTCTAGTTCAACTCCAAAAGTTTTATTTTTTCCAACTTCCTATAAAAAGCCTTATAAATTTGAGAAAATAGACAATGCTAACGTTTTGCAGCGTTCGGAGATTCTGACAAGGCTTAATAATCATCATTCAGAAGAGAACGGACTTATCATTGTTACTTATCCTTCTGCACTCACAGAAAAAGTTATCAACAAACAAACTCTTGCAGCCAATACGTTTGTAGTAAAAGTAGGTGAGATTGTAGAGACAGATTTTGTAATAGAAATTTTGAACGAATACGGCTTTGTTAGAGAAGAATACGTCTATGAAGCTGGACAGTATTCTGTCAGAGGAGGAATTATTGATGTATTTTCGTATTCGAATGAATATCCTTTCAGAATAGAGTTTTTTGGAAATGAAGTAGAAAGTATCCGAACCTTTAATCCGACTGACCAACTTTCCATCGAAAAAGTAAATCGTGCTGTAGTTGTACCGAATGTAACTGAGAAAGTAGAGAAACAGACACGAGAAAACTTCTTAGAGTTTGTTCCGAAAAGAACACGTCTTTGGCTGAAAGATTATGCCCTTACAGTGGATGTAGTGGAGAAATATTTTGAAAGAGCAACAGAAGATTTTGATACCATTCTGCAAGTTTCGAATTATACACAAATCATTTCCGACCCAGAAGAACTGTTCATTACCAAAAAGGAATTTAAAAATCAGATAGAAAAATTTATTCAGTTAGAATTTGGTAGAAAATTCAGAAGAGTTACAGAAAAAACAAAAGACAACCATACTGTTTTTGAATTTGATGCCAAGCCACAACCAACATTCCACAAAAATCTTCAAAATTTAGTTTTTGACATTGAAGGCTACAACCAAAAAGGTTATCAGTGCATTATTGCTGCCGATTTGCCCAAGCAGATTGATAGAATGCACACCATTTTTGAGGAGAAAGGCGTAGGCGTACAGTTTTATGGATTAAACATCGGTTTGCGTGGTGGTTTTATTGATAATAATTTGAATATTGTTTGCTACACCGACCATCAAATTTTTGAGCGTTACCACAGATATAGCACTCAAGAACGCTTTACCAAATCAAAAGCACTTACTTTAAAAGAACTCAACACTTTGCAAGCAGGAGATTTTGTTACGCATATCGATTATGGAATTGGGCGTTTTGCAGGACTGGAAAAACTAGATGTAAATGGAAATGAGCAGGAAGCTGTTAGATTAATTTACAGAGACAACGATGTTTTGTATGTCAGTGTGCATTCGCTACATAAGATTTCGAAGCACTCTAGTCAAGAATCTGGTTCGCTTTCTCTTAGTAAACTCGGTTCGCAAGAATGGAGCAACAAGAAAAAGAAAGTCAAAAAACAGCTAAAAGACATAGGTACGGAACTGATAAAACTCTACGCCAAACGCCAAAATGTGCAGGGTTTTGCCTTTCCAAAGGACAATTATATGCAAGCCGAAGTCGAATCTTCATTTTTTTATCAAGACACGCCAGACCAAGCCACAGCCACGCAAGACGTAAAAGAAGACATGGAAAAACCTGTTCCGATGGATAGGCTGATATGTGGAGATGTCGGTTTTGGTAAGACAGAAATTGCCGTTCGTGCAGCATTTAAAGCCGTTTCGAATGGAAAACAAGTTGCCGTTTTAGTACCTACGACGGTTTTGGCAGCGCAGCATTACCGAACCTTTAATGAACGCTTAGGGAATTTTGGTGTCAATGTAGATTATATCAATCGTTTCAGAACAGCAAAAGAAGTTAGAGAAATTTTACAAAAACTCTCTGAAGGAAAAATCGATATTTTGGTAGGAACGCATAAAATTGTGGGGCAGAAAGTGAAGTTTAAAGATTTGGGACTTTTCATTGTCGATGAAGAACAGAAATTTGGTGTCAAGACCAAAGACCGAATCAAAGAAATGCGTGTCAATGTAGATTGTCTTACCCTTACGGCAACACCTATTCCAAGAACGTTGCAATTCTCACTTTTGGGAGCAAGAGATTTGTCTGTGATGCACACGCCACCACCCAACCGTCAGCCTGTAACAACGGAAGTTCACAACTTTAATGAAGCCTTAGTTAGAGATGCGATTAGTTATGAGCTACGACGAGGAGGACAAGTATTTTTTGTACACAACCGAGTGATTGATATTTATGAGGTTGCGGGGATTTTGACACGACTTGTACCTGATGCAAAAGTAGTGGTCGGACACGGACAGATGAAAAGCGACCAACTAGAAAAAACGATGATGAATTTCATCAATGGTGATGCTGATATTTTGGTTTCGACAAATATCATTGAATCTGGACTAGATATTCCGAACGCCAACACCATTATCATCAACAATTCTCATTTGATTGGACTTTCTGACCTTCACCAAATGCGTGGACGTGTGGGACGTTCCAACAAAAAAGCCTTTTGTTATTTGCTCATTCCTTCGGCTGCCACGCTTCCTGCCGATTCAAGAAAACGCCTTAAAGCCTTAGAAGAGTTTAACGAACTGGGCGATGGTTTCAAGATTGCGATGCGTGATTTGGATATTCGTGGAGCAGGAAATCTTTTGGGAGCAGAACAAAGTGGTTTTATCAATGATTTGGGATTAGATGCCTATCACAAACTTTTGGAAGAAGCTGTTGCCGAACTCAAAGAAGAAGAATTTAAGGAGCTTTTTCAAAATCCAAATGTTGCTTCTAAGCCTAGAGAACTCAATATTACCTGTTCGATAGAAACCGATTTAGAAATTCTGATACCAGAAAGTTATATTTCCAATATTTCCGAACGCCTCCAACTCTACATTCAAGCTGATAGCCTAAAAAATGAAGAGCAACTAGAAAAATTCAAAGAAAGCGTAAAAGACCGTTTCGGAACACCTCCAGACGACTTTGACAACCTCCTACAAGCTGTTCGTTTGCGTTGGCTTGCCGAAAAAATAGGCTTTGAAAAACTGATTATCAAAAACGAAAAAATACGTGGTTATTTTGTAGCCGACAGACCAGATTATTACCAGTCTGATGTATTTGGAAAGGTCTTGCAATACGTTCAGACACGCCCCAAACGCTGCAAACTCAAAGACAGCAAAAACCGTGTTATCTTTATTATGGAACAAGTCAAAACCCTTGAAGGTGTGATGAATGTTTTTAAGGGGATTTTGGAGTAGAGAAGAGTTTTTTATCGAAAAAATATTGTTCTATGATAATTAACTAAATTTTAATTAAAAAAATATGCTAAGGTTTAATTACAAGGAGAGGTCAGGAGTATTAAAGGCAGGTATGATATTTACTGAAGATATACAGTGGGTTTACAGAGACCAGCCTTTAGTGGATGTAGGAATAGATGCTTTAATTGAAGAAGCTATAAACGGAAACCCTACTGGTAAATTTCTTGCTGCTCAAATTAAGAGTGGAAAAGGTAATGTTCATGAAAAAGAAGATAGCTTTACCTATTATATAAGTCGTGTTCATCAAGGTTATTGGCTAAATCTAGCTATTCCAATAGTTATTATTCTCTATGTTCAAGAAGACAATTTAGTTTATTGGGAAATTATCAATAATAAAACTATAACTAAAACAAGTAGTAAGTGGAAAATTGAAATACCTAAAACTAAAGTCTTAGGTAAACATTCTATAACTGAATTAAGTAAAATTATACAAAGTGATATACAGAATGATTTTTTATCTCAATATATAAATAATGAAGTTTCTAAAGAAGAAATAGAGAGAATATCAAATGCAAGCGAAAATCTAAATATTCTCACTGAGATAATACTACAGATAACTAAAGTTATGAATAACATGAAAAAAGTCCTTGTTATAAATACGAATAGAATGAAATATTATACATCTAAAAAGTTATCTAACAAAAACAGAGAAGTCAAAAATTCTATGGCTGATGTATCACAAATAATGAACAAAAGCTCAAGGGAAATCAATACATTGATTAATAATTTTAGTAATAAATTTGCAGATACATTCATTGATTTTGAAAAAGTTATAATTATCTATCTATATGAGACTAAAGATTATACAAGTCTAGAAAACGTATATGACAGTATAAATAAATTAGATGATACAATAAGAATTTCTACCAAAACTTTGATAGCATTAAGAAGACAAGTATCAGCTTTCCCTACTGAATACCCAAATCTTGCAAATGCAAGAGGAAGAACAATAGACTCTTGTAATTCAATGATTGAAGAATTCAAAGTATCAAGTAAAATGTCAAACAAGCTATCTCAATGGTTATACGAAAAAATTTACTAAGTTATACTTCCCCCAGACATCACTCGCATCTTGTGAGTGGCTTGTATGTATTCGGCATCTTGCTGAGTTGAGCAGTTCTAAATTTCCACCTTTATTGGTATTTTAACGAAGTGCCACTAACAAAAAGCACTACCACAAACTTACTAAAACCTATTCTTTATATTGATTGTTGGTTACTGTAACGGCAAGCCGAAACAAAAAACCAACAATGGTAAAAGACCTCAAAAGTCTAAAAAACTGACCCTCTTCAAAAAAAACAAAACCATCCTTTCCAACAACGGTTGTTTTATTGTACACATTTTTTAAACTAAACCATACCAATAAATATGAAAGTATTAGTCATTGGAGCAAGTGGTAGAGTTGGTAACTCTCTCACAGAAAAACTTTTAGCCCAAGACCACCATGTAGTAGGAACAACACGAAAAGATGAAAAACTTTTTGAAGCCGAAAACTACTCTCAAATAGCATTAGATTTAAGCTCTTCGAAGTCAGATATGGAAAAACAGATTCCAAACGATGTAGAAGCTATATTTTTTGTATCTGGCTCTAGGGGAGAAGACCTTTTACAAACCGACTTGCACGGAGCTATCAAAACAATGGAAGTAGCTGAGAAGAAAAACATCAAGCGTTACATTATGCTCAGTACAGTCTTTGCAACAGATACTGATAAATGGGAACAACTACCAAAAGATATGATAGACTATTATGTTTCAAAGCATTATGCTGATAAGTGGCTGATGAAAAATACAAGTTTAGATTACACTATCTTGCAACCTAGTGCGCTCAAAGATGAAGAAGGAACTGGAAAGATAGAAGTGGATATTGAAAAGGCAGGTGAAAATCCTATCGAAGATGTTGCTGATACGCTTGTCGGATTATTGGATAACTACTCCACTTCCAACAAAGTAATTACAATGCAAAGTGGCAGTAAAAAAATCAAAGAAGCACTAGCAGAAGTATAAAAGACTTACAGAAAATTAGAATAAAAAACTTGGTATCAACTACCAAGTTTTTTTTGTTTTAGACTATAAAAAACAAAAAGGATTTACTATTTTTAGGCTTTATTTAAAATTATTCTAAATAAATATAATTTAGAAGCTAATTTTTTAAAATTTAATCAAGAAAACAATGGCAGGTAAAAATTCTTTTTCTCTCAAGGTAAGAGTTGTTCATAGGTATTTAGGCTTTTTTTTAGTTGGAATTATGAGTGTATATGCTCTTAGTGGAGTAGTTTTGATTTTTAGAAACACTGATATTTTTAAGCAAGAAGAACACTTTACAAAACAAATTAAACCAAATACTTCTTCAGAGGAGCTTGGAAAACTACTGGAAATAAGACGTTTCAAAGCTACTGAAGAAGACCAAAATAAAATCTATTTTAAAGAAGGAGTTTATGATAAAGAGAGTGGAGTTGCTGAATATACACTCAAAAAACTGCCTTTTTTATTAGATAAAATGACACATTTTCACGCTTCTAAATCTGGAGACCCATTATATTATTTCAACATTTTCTTTGGGGTAGCTCTTCTATTTTTCTCCTTCTCATCTTTTTTTATGTTTCTGCCCAAAACCAGTGTATTCAAAAAAGGACTATATTTTACTTTGGCTGGCGTGGTGCTTACCTTATTATTGCTTTTTATATAAAGGCATAATACTATTAGAATAAAATTTGATGGTGTTGTAAAAAGTATGATGGAGGATATTGGTTGTTGGTGGAGACACCAACAACGGCTTTTTTTTCGCCATTGGTGATGTCTCACCGACGATAATTTACACTCAATATCAAAATACAAATACTCATCATACTTTGTGTAACACCACCTACAAAAGTACCTGTGATAAGGGTTGTTATTTGCGCTTTTGAAAAAAAACAATTTTTTTTCCTCTTCAATGAGCTAGTTTGTACGTTGTTTTTTGTATGTAGCAGTGAAGGAAGTAATTAAATACAGATTGTTTTCATTCTATTTTTAAACACTACTACTCTAATCAAAATTCAATTATTATGAAAAGTTATTTTTTAATTGCACTATTGAGTATTGCATTTTCAATACAAGCAACTGCACAAAACAACACCATAGAACGCACTAAAGAACGTGCCAAGCAAAAAACAAACAATCGCATCGATAATAAAATCGACAACAAAATAGATGAAGGCTTAGATGCTATCGAAGGACTTTTCAAGCGTAAGAAGAAAAAGAAGAAAAAAAATGATGATGATGACAATATAGAAAATACGTCTGATAATTCTTCTTCAGAAAATCAAGAAAATGATGGAACGGAATTTCTAAATAAAATGCTTGGTGGAAGTGGAAATATAGAAGTAAAGTCTAGCTACAGCTTCAATTCTAATTTTACCATGCATACAGAAATGTATAAGAAAAATGGAAAGAAAGACGGCGATATGTTTATGCGTTATTACAATTCTGCTGACCCCAATTATATGGCGATGGAAATGTTAGAAGCTACATCAGAAGAAAAAACAGAAAAAATACACTCTAAGATTATTGTTGACGGTTCTCAGCAAGCTATGATTACGCTTATGGAAGAGAACAAACAAGCCGTAGCGATGAAGATTCCAAATGTTGAAAATTATGAGCAAGCACAAGACCAAGAGCAAAATGCAGAAGAGGCGATGAAAGGTGTCAAGATTACTCGTACAGGACGTACAAAGAATATTTTAGGCTACACTTGTTCTGAAACAATTATGGAAACTGACGATATGAAAGCTATTTCTTGGACAACCAAACAAGTACAACTCTCACAATTTAAAGCCTTTGCAGGGATGTTTCTTCAAAATAAAAAGGAAAAAAATCAGCTTATGGCAATCCCTATGGAGTTTACAATGGAAATAGAATCAACAGATAAAAAAACTGGCGAAAAAGTAAAAATGACTGTTACAGAAATCAATGAAAATCAAAACTCATCTATCAATATGAGTAACTATAAAGTCATGGATATGTCTGGACTTATGAAAGGTGGACAAAACAACTAAGTTACACATCATCAAATTTATCTATTTTTTCTGATAGAGTAGTTTGTATCAGAGTGGGCTTAGGTTTTGCCTTGGCTCACTTTTTTAAAACAAATACTCTTTAGGAATACTAATTTTACAAACTACCATTTATCACAAAAATAATCTCATGAAAACTCAAATCATAAACTTTTTTGTATTGGCACTCTTTATGGCTGCTTTTTCTTCTTGTAATCCTAAAAAAGCAATTGAAGACAAAATCAATGAAACCATAGCCGAAGAAGTAACAGGTGCAATGTTAGGCACAGACGTAGAAACTTCAAATATTAGCAATGCTGATAAAGCTACTGCCAAAATAGATGTAACTATGGATGGCAAAAAACTAGATTTTAAAGATGCAAAACCCATATTTAATATTGCCAATGATAGTAAAGACAAAGTTATTGTAGCCATCAATCTTGTACAAGAAAAAGACGGGCAACAGCATACTCTACAACTTGGTTTTAATGGGAAGAAGAGCATGTTAAAAGCACCAATGACTGCCAATTTTGAAGATACAAATAGCGATGAAAAAGTAGCTCCACTATTTAATCTTATGACAATTAGTGATGCAGGAATGAAAATAAGTGTTGTTAAGAAAGGAACTCTAAAAGTAGTCGAGTTTTCTGATGAAAAGGTAGTTCTTGAAATTGATGCAGAAGGTGGAGAAAATAATGTAGAAACACACGAAGGTAAAAATCTTGTCCCAATAAAAGGAACTATCGTTTGTGAAAACCCAATGATGACCTATATTGGCGTGAAGAAAGGCGAGATTTTTAATTAGAAGAAGTTTTATTAAGTCAATAAAAAAATCATTATCAAAATTATTAATTGATAATGATTTTTTGTGTCAATAAATCTATAAATGCTTATCCAAAAGCAGGAATACCAGTGATTTCTCTACCCAAAATGAGTAAGTGAATATCGTGTGTTCCTTCATACGTCAAGACAGATTCAAGGTTTGCCATGTGGCGCATAATTGGATATTCTCCAGTGATTCCCATTCCTCCCAAAATCTGACGAGCTTCTCTAGCAATATTGATAGCAATTTCTACGTTGTTGCGTTTTGCCATCGAAATTTGTGCTGTCGTTGCTTTTCCTTCGTTCATAAGCGTTCCAAGTCTCCAACTCAAAAGTTGTCCTTTCGTGATTTCGGTAAGCATTTCAGCTAGTTTCTTCTGAATAAGTTGGAACGAAGCAATCGGCTTATCAAACTGAATACGTTCTGCTGCATAACGACGAGCTGTGTCATAACAATCCATTGCAGCTCCTAAAGCTCCCCAAGAAATACCATAACGAGCCGAATCCAAACACATCATAGGTGCGCCCAAACCGTCTTTGTTTGGTAATAAATTTTCTTTCGGCACTTTTACATTATCAAAAACAAGTTCACCCGTAACGCTTGCACGAAGCGACCATTTATCTTTAATTACTGGAGCAGAAAAGCCTTCCATTCCCTTCTCTACAATTACGCCTTTGATACGTCCTTCTTCATTTTTCGCCCATACAACAGCCACATCAGACTCTGGAGAGTTTGTAATCCACATTTTTGAGCCATTTAGCAAATAGTGGTCGCCCATATCTTTGATAGTAGTGAGCATACCAGAAGGATTTGAACCATGATTTGGCTCTGTCAGACCAAAACAACCTAACCATTCGCCAGAGGCTAATTTTGGTAAATATTTTTTACGTTGCTCCTCATTTCCGAATTTATAAATTGGATACATCACAAGCGAAGACTGTACAGAAGCCATAGAACGCATTCCAGAGTCGCCACGTTCGATTTCTTGCATTACTAAGCCGTAAGAAATGTAATCCATTCCTCCCCCTCCGTATTCTTCTGGGATAGAAGGTCCAAAGCAACCAATTTCACCAAATTTAGGAATCAGCCAGTTTGGAAAAATATGCTTATCTGCACACTCTTCGATGATGGGAGAAACTTCTTTCTTAATAAATTCACGTACTGAACTACGAATAAGTTTTTGTTCTTCTGTAAGAAGTGAATCTAAAGCATAAAAATCTGGAGAAACGAACTGGTCGTTTATATTTTTTGGCGTAATGCTAGATTCCTCTGCTGGTTTGTATTGTCCGTTGTGTGTTTGGTTATGTTCAAGTGTTGTGTTCATTTGTTTATATTTTTTTGATAGAGATAAGGCATGCCTTATCCTTACATAGTTTGGTACTTTATTTTAGATTACAAAAATACGTATTTCTTTGTGAAAAACAGGCTTTTGCAAAGGAATAGTTTGTAGAATAACAAGGTTTGAGAAGGGAGGAATAAACTAATATTACAGATTATTGTCTTCTTCATACACTACCAAAAAACGCAAATCAAAAGGATTTAAAACCTCTTGTATTTTCTCTAAAAAGTCTTTATCATTGATTACAAAACTCAAAAAATTGTCGTGTCGTTCTTGAAGGCTGCCACTAGGAAACAGATTATCCTTGACTGCTTTTATCTGACCAATAGCATCAGAGAGTTTGCGTTCTTCTGCCTTTCGGAGTTTTTTAGAAAGATGTTCTATACGCTTTAGAGCTTTTGTTTTTTCAGCTGCTACTGATTTTTGAAGTGAAATATCTGTTTTTTCTGATCTGGCTTCTATTTTTTCAAAGATTTGCAATAATTCTCGTTTTTCATTTTCCAGTAGCACATCGTTTTCTGCATTTTTGGTAGCATAATTAATTCTAAGGTTATCAAAAGAGTCAAAAATATCTTCAAAGGAAAGGTTTGTCTTTTGCATTTTCTGATGAACTAATTTTGGAATGAACAAAACGAAATTACGAGGCAGAAGGATTGGAAAATCTACTTCAAAATACTCAAACATAGATTTGAGTTGTAGCCAGTAGGCAAGTTCGCCTGGTCCTCCTGTGTAGGAAAGGTTGGGTAAAATTACTTCTTGATAAACAGGACGAAGAGCAACATTAGGACTAAATTTTTCTGGAGTCTCCTCTACTTGTTTCATTAATTCTTCTTCTGAAAAAACAAGGTCAGTATTCAAAACGCCGAAAAGGTTATTTTCTTCATCTTTAGTATTTTCTACTTCAACTATGCGTTCCCTCAAATTATCATCTAAGTAGAAAAGGTTTATCTCTCTTGGTGTAACTTGTGTTTTGTAACCTAAGTTATCTAGTTTTTTATTGCTTTCTTCAATTTTTTTATAGCTATTTTGGCTCTGTAATTCATTTTTAATGATGGGAATAAATAGTTTTTTTAGTTCTCTGTCGTCTCCATCTATGATTACCAAACCATCTTTTCCATAAAAAGAGTGTACAATATTTCTTGTCGCTTGTGTTAGATTCTGATTTTTGTCTGCTGCATCTTTATAAAATTTGCCTAATTCTTTAGCTTTTTCTTCCTTAAAGCCTAAATTGTCTAAACCCTTTGTATTCATTCTTCCGACAGCTCCTTTTTGGTCAGTTTGCCATGTATACTTTTTTCCAAACATATTAAAGGAAGCAATTTCTTCTAAATCGTGGTCTTCGCTTGCCATCCAATAGACTGGTACAAAATCGTATTTTGGATATTTCTCTTTCAAAATTTTACAGGCATTGATGACTGTCTGAATTTTGTAATGAAAATAAAGCGTTCCTGTATAAATATTGAGTTGGTGTCCTGTCGTAACTGTGAAAGTTGTCTCTTTTTTGAGTAACTCTATTTGATTTGTAGGTGGATTTAAAGTGTTTTTGTACTGATTTTGTAACGCATTTGCTAAGACTACTCGCTTTTCTGATTCGAAAGAATTACCCTTTATTTCAATCTGTTTTTCAAAATTTTCTATATTGGGAAAGTGTCCATAAAACTCTTTAAGGTCATTTTTTTGAGCAATAAAGTCTAAAAATAACTGTGAAAACTGATTGGTTTTTGAAAAATCTAAGGTGTGTGTAGCGTAACAGGCAGCCATAAAGTAAATAAATAATGGACAATGAATAATTGAAAATTAGCACTCTACCCTACTATTTTGTTTTTATATCCTAAACGACGGCTTTAGTCCTCGTTTACGGTTGAAAACGATACAGAAAAACCGTCGTTTAGGCTCAAAATACAGCCGTAAACGAGGATTAAAAAAACAGTAGGGTAGAATAGAAAACTAGTAAAACTAATTAACTCAATTTAGAACATTTGTTCTACAAAAAGTTTAACCAACAACTCATATACGAACAGATTGCAAAAAAATCTACTGAATTATGATTTTTTAAACCACTTGTAAAAAAACAACAGCTAAAATTTCTTCATTGTCTTTAAAAACAGAGATTTTGTATTTTCCTTTTAGCTCAAATATTTGTTCAAAGAAGGAAAAACGAAGCTGCTTATCTATAAAAAATATTTCCTCTGTATATTTTAAATATTCTCCTTCTTGGCTTTGTTTTTCAATCACTACTTTTAAAGATTCTGAATCAAAAGGGATTTCATCTTTTATAAAAATATGAATTCCTTTTTTTCCTTCTTCTAATGTGAATATTTTTTGATGTGAAACAGGATATTTTTGCTCGTTCAAATCGTTGCTAAACAGAATTTTGGACTTATAACGAATCTTTATTTCTTTAGAAATCAAGGTTTTTTTATCTGCACCAGCAATGGAAAGTTTGTAAACTCCTGCTTGTGAAAAAGTGTATTGAATAGCTGCCCAGTTACGTTTTTTATGGATATAAATTTTCTTATTGTCGTATTCTTCAAATGAAGTTACGATTTCTCCATCTTTTTCTGTTATGATTTGTTTATCTACGAAAAGATAAAGTTTGGGGTCTTTTATTTCCTTATCTTGTCTAAACAAAATATACAAAAAACTACCTTCAATTGCATCTATTTTCCATTCATTACTCGTGAATTTTGGATCTGGAATGCCATTGTGGTCGTATTTGGCTGTTAGGAAAAGTTGTTGTGCTGTTAGTGGAAAAGTGAAAAAACAGAATGTACTACAACACAGTATCACAAATCTGTATTTGTGAATAGGGTGAAAAAATAGAGTATAAAAATTCGCCAAATAGCGACTCATAATAAAAGAGAATTGATAGAATAGGATAACTTTTTTGAAGCAGATTTATTTCATCACAAGTTACTGTAATTTTTTGTTTTCTTTGTGCCTTTGGTTGTCTCGCTTCGTTTTTTTATCTAAATTTTTCTGCAAGGCTTCTGTTAAGTTTACTCCTGTTTGGTTAGCAAGACAAATAACAACAAACAAAACATCAGCCAGTTCATCGGAGAGTTCTTTGTCTTTATCAGATTCTTTGAAGGACTGCTCACCATATTTTCTTGCAATAATTCTAGCTACTTCGCCTACCTCTTCGGTCAGCATTGCCATATTGGTAAGTTCATTAAAATATCGAACACCGTGATTATTTATCCAATCATCGACTGTTTTTTGAGCTTCTTGTAAAGTCATTTTTTTCTAAAAATTAGTGGTAAAGAATGAATACAAAAATAGAGGATATTTATTTTAAAAATTTAGTTCATCAAAATTTTTAAAATGTCCATTCATTCTTATCCTTTCCTTAGTGCGTTCTACTTCTCTTATAATAGGAATAATATTATCCAAATGCCTTGAAATAAGTTCTAGTCTTTCTGTTTCGTCTGCTATCCTCAACAAATCATATTCTTGCTCTAAAGAAAGACCTATTTTGTGAGCAATTTTGAAGGATAAAAATTCTGTTTCGGTTGGTACATCTGCTTTTGCTTTTACCAGTTGCCAAAGTTCGGTAGTTTGTGCAAGAATTTTTTCTTTATCTAAAAAAGTAGAGCTATCAGTATGTATAATTCGTTCAATTTCTCCTCCTGCATAGAGTTTGTTGGGAGCTGGATTGTAATAAGATAGCATCTTGAAAGCACCAACACATTTGGTTTTTATATCCATTCTTCCGTCGGTATGTCGGCGTGCAATTTCTACGAGTTCTATTTCTGCCCCATAATCTTGTAATTTTTCATTTAAGAAAGGAGGTATTCCAAAAGTTTGTTTGTTTTCTATACAATCCGAAATAAGTTGTCTGTAACGAGGTTCGAAAATGTGTAGATTTAGAGGTTCGTTTGGAAAAACAATAAGATTAAGAGGAAAGAGAGGTAACATTATTTTTTCTATCAAGTGAATACAAAATTTTGATACTTCATATTTTTTATAAAATATGAGAGGTTTTTTAGAGGGAAATTATTCATTGAATATTGCCAAAATATGCACCCATTCAAGACAATAATCATTTAGTAACTAAGTTCTTTTGTACTTGTTTTGTTTAGAAAAAACGAAGTAATTTATAGACGAAATACATACTACTAGACATTTTTTGAATAAATAGGTCAAGACCGTTTTATGTGTAAGAACAGTCTGCTCTACGAGACTGACCTACATAGCAGCTATGATAATTTAGTAGTATGGACAAAATACTTATCTGTTAGCAGATTCTTACCTTTTCAATTCTTTCAAAACTCTCAAAATATCATCTTCTGATTCTATCCAAAAAAGTTTTTCATCTCTAAACATAGTATTGTAGCGTTGTAAGTGTGAGAGTATGTCTTTCACATAAGTCTTATCAAAAAAATGTAGAGGAGGGAAGAATGTAAGCAAACTATCCGTATTCTGATAATTTGTTTTTTGTAACTTAGCAGGCAATTTTTCTATGAAGATGGTCTGAAAGTCAGTTTTCGAAAAAGATGATGATGTATCAATACTATCTAAACTGTTTAGAATCTTCTTTCTATATTCCAATGCTACAAAAGAAGAAGACCCCAAAGCAACAAGGTAAATTTGATTTTGATTGATAACACCTTGTTTTCTGATTTTTTTTAGAGCTTCAATAATACTTTTTTGTTCGTCTTCGAAAGTCCAGTTTTCTAATTTTCCTTCGCTGTCTCCCACTCCTTTTTTTTCTATTCGTAAGGTAGCAAATCCATCTTTGGTAAGTTTTTCGACCCAATCATAAAATTGGTAATTACTTTTATTTTTTGAATACAATTCTCTTTCAATAGATTGGTTGGATGCTGAATTTAAAAGAACTACTAAAGGAAACTGTGTAATTGTTTGTTCGTTATTTTCAATTCTTCTAGGAAAAGTAAAGATAGTTCGAAGGTTAGTTTGGCTATCTAATTCTATTTGGTCATACATTGTTTCGAAATAGAAATTATTTTCTCTAGGTAGAAAACTCAATATCAATGACGTGTTTCTGACTGTATCGTTTCGAACAAAAAACAGACTTAGTGTATCATTTCCTTTCTTTGTTTGTACAAATTCTTTAAACTCCTTCAAGTTATGTAAGTGAGTAGAATCAACAGCAATAATTACGTCTTTTTCTTGCAAACCAGCTTTATCTGCTGCTAAATTGGGAAAAACTTTATAAATAATGATTCCTTCTTCTACTTTCATTTTGTAGGCTACTCGTACAGGTTCTGTCAGTGTGCCAAGTTCTGCTCCCACAAACGGACTTCTGTCTAAAGTTTGTGATAAACCCAAAAATGTTTTACATATTAGAAACAAGAAAAGAAAGATAAGACGCATATACACAAATAGATAGTTTTTATGAGCAGGGAAAAGGCATGCCTTTTACTTATAATACAAGACACAATTTTAAGAATGATTAACACTCAAAGATAAGCGAAGACTACACCATGGCGTTTCTTCTGTTTGTTTTTGTATATGCCATCCAAACTCTGTGGCTCTTTCAGAAATATCTTCTACATCTTTTACATGAAAACCACTCAACACTAAAGTACCTGTTTTTTCTAAGAGTTCAGCATACAGAGGCATCTCTTCCAAAAGTACATTTTTGTTGATATTGGCAAGTAAAATATCAAATTTTTGTCCTTCAAATACTTTTACTGTGCCATGTTTGGAATCAATTTTTATACTATTTCTTTCTGCATTTTCCAATGAATTTTCTACCGACCAATCTTCTATATCACAAGCAAAAACCTCTTTTGCTCCTAGCTTGGCTGCCATAATTGCCAAAATACCTGTTCCCGAGCCAGCATCTAATACTTTTTTATTGGTATGATTTATTTCAAACTGATGCCCAAGCATAAGGCGTGTAGTTTGGTGGTGTCCTGTTCCGAAAGACATTTTCGGAGTAACAATAATTTCGTATTCAAAGTCTGGTTCTGCTTCATGAAAATCAGCTCTGATAATACATTTTTTTTCTATGCCTTTATCTGAACCATATTCTAAACGAATAGGTTGAAAATTTTCTTCCCATTTTTTATTCCAGTTTTGTTTTTCTTCCGTTGAAATAGAGTAGGTCAAAAGATTTTGAGAAGTATAATTTTCTAAAATTTCTCTGACTTCTGTTTCATTATAATTCTCTTCTGAAACAGATGTTATCCAAATCGTTTTTTCGGTTGGGTCTTTTGAGTTATTTTCAGAATATTCACTCTCTTCTTCCATAATGGCATCAAAACCCAATGGAGCAAGCTCATAATAGACAACTTCTGCGATACTTTCTACTGTTTTTATACGGATAACAACAAACATGAGTTAATAGACAATTTTATAATGGATAATTTTTGACAAAATTACACAAAAAGAAAAATACCACCATCAATATGATAGATTATTGATAGTGGTATTTGAATATATTGGAAATTTTGAAAGATATTCTCATTCATAAGTTACCATTCATCATTCACAATTTTTACTAAACTCTATTCATTTTTGCTTCCATAGATTGCTGCGTATGAGGCACAGCACGCAAACGTTCTTTTGAAATCAGTTTTCCAGTATCTTTACAAACGCCATACGTTCCATTTTTGATTCTGAAAAGCGCACGCTCTAAATCAGAGATAAATTTTTGCGCTCTTGCTGCAAGCTGATTGAGTTGTTCTTTTTCCATTGAACTAGCTCCGTCTTCTAAGTTTCCTGCGCTGGTTCTGTTTTCGGCTGCATCTTCTCTCATAATAGACTTTTTCAAATAGTCTAGTTCGTCTCTTGATTTAGCAAGTTTAGAATTGATAATAGCTTCAAATTCTTTGAGTTCTTCTGCTGAATAGCGCAACTGCTGATTATTTTCCATGTTAGATAAAGTGTTTTAGTGATGTACAGATTTTGTATGTAATATTTTTACGAGTGCAAAGGTAATAGAATTGTTTCAATCAATCCAATATAAATATGAATTTTATTTAAAATAACATATTAAATTTGGGTTTCGTGTAAATTAACAGACTATTGTTTCAAAATAATGAAATAATATATAATCTGAACTTCATAGTGAGTGATAGTAAGTTTTATGAGTTAAGGTATTGGTAGTCAGTATTTTGGTGTGCTATTTTTTTATAGCTTTTCTTTGACTACCTTTTGGTTTTTGTGTAACTATTATTACTTTTTTTACGAATGTTTTAACATAAAGTTGCCTATTGTTATGTCTTTTCACTAGAAAATAATCTATTAAACTCTTCTTTATATTCTTTTAATTTTTGATAGCTTTCTTTTTTCAAACTGTCTTTATCCCACCTTCTATGATTTCCCTCTGAATAGGCTTTTGCATTCTGATAATACATATAAGCATTGAACTTATTCATCACATAATTGTTTCTTGGGCGTACGTGATAGTGTTAATTTTTTATCATTTACAGTTTCCCAAAGATGCTAAAGAAGGAAAAGTTTTTTTTCATTTTATTGTAGATACAACAGGAAAAATAACTCATATTGAAATATTGAAAAGCCCTAGTGAAGCAAACAGTACAGAGGTTTTAAGAGTAATGAATTTGATAAGTAAAGACCATTACTGGACACCAGCTACACAGCGAGGTAAAAAAGCAAAGGTTAGAATGGCAATGCCAGTTGTTTTTAGGAGAAACAGAAAAAATAAATGATTTTCTAACAGCATATTTTTAAAAAGAAAAAACCTTTCCAAAATTCAATTTGGAAAGGTTTTTTCAAAATTATGAGTAAATGCTAACGCTTTATTTCATAAACTCTAAACTACGCTCTACAAAACTTGAAAGTGCTTGTCCTTCCAAAAGGTTTTGAGAGAGGAGAGCCAAATCATACGCCTGTCTAGCAATTTGCTGTTGAGCTTCTTCTTCTTTTGTGTCTAAAATTTTCTGTACTAAAGAATGATTAGCATTGACAATAACATTGTATTGGTCTGGCAAATTCATTCCGTACATTCCTCCTCCTCCAGACATTGCCATTTCCTTCATACGACGCATAAACTCTGAAAGTGTTAGGGTAACAGGCATTTCATCAGTCGGCATCGGCTGTACTTCTACGGTGTGGTTTGCAGAAACAATTTTTTCAAAAACTTCTTTGACTTTGGTTTGGTCTGCTTCTGACAAAACAGCCTCCATTTTCTCATCTTTTGCAATGATTTTGTCTGCCGTATCAGAGTCAATTCTACGAAGAGAAACATTTTCTAACTTTGCTTCCAAACGCTGAATCAAATGCGAATCTATAATAGAATCCATTACCAAGACATCATAGCCTCGTTTTTGAGCTGAAGAGATGAAAGTATGTTGTTTTTGTACATCAGCTGCATATAACCAAACTTTTTTACCGTCTTTGTCTGTTTGATTGGCTGCAATTTTTTCGTTGTACTCATCAAAAGTATAATATTTCCCTTCTATGCTTTTTACTAGAGCAAATTTTTCAGCTTTTTCTAAGAATTTCTCATCGGTAATCATTCCGAATTTTACAAATAAGCCTATATCATCCCACTTTTTTTCATATCCTTCACGGTCGTTTTTGAAAAGCTCTTGCAGTTTGTCTGCTACTTTTTTAGTAATGTAGCTACTGATACGTTTTACATTTCCATCTGCTTGAAGATAACTTCTTGAAACATTGAGAGGAATATCTGGCGAGTCAATCACACCATGAAGAAGTGTCAAAAATTCTGGTACAATCTCTTTTACCTCATCTGTAATAAATACTTGACGGCTATAAAGCTGAATCTTGTCTTTTGAGGCTGTAAGTTCTTGTTTTACTTTAGGGAAATACAAAATTCCTGTAAGCTCAAACGGATAATCTACATTCAAATGAATCCAAAAGAGTGGGTCTTCGCCATACGGATACAGTTTTTTATAAAACTCTAAATAATCTTCATCTTTTAAGTCAGAAGGCTGTTTTGTCCAAAGTGGATTTGGGTCATTGATTTGCTCGCCTTCAAACTCTATTGGCATAGGCAAAAATTTAGCATACTTATCCAAAATGCCTTTCAAACGGAAACTTTCTAAAAACTCTTCTGAATCTTCTGCTACGTGGAGGATTATATCCGTTCCTCGCTCTGCTTTTGTAGTTTGTTCCAACTCAAAAGAGGTTGAGCCTTCACATTCCCAATGTGCAGCTTCGTTTTCTTTAGCAGAGAAGGAACGAGAAATAATTTCTACTTTTTTAGAAACCATAAAAGCAGAATAAAAACCTAAGCCAAAATGTCCGATAATCTGCTTATTGTTTGGAGCATCTTTGTATTTTTCTACAAATTCAGTAGCTCCAGAGAAAGCAATTTGATTGATATACTTTTTAATTTCATCGGCAGTCATACCGATTCCATTATCACTTACTGTAATGGTTTTGGCTTCTTTGTCGAAAGAAACTTTTACTTTTAATTCTCCTACTTCACTTGTTGCTGTTTTTTCAAAATCAGCAGAAGAAGATAAATGTTTTAGCTTTTGAGTAGCATCTACTGCATTGGCTACCAGTTCTCTTAAAAATATTTCGTGGTCTGAATAGAGAAACTTCTTGATGATTGGAAAAATATTTTCGGTGTTTACCGACAAATTACCTTGTTCTACGCTCATAATTCTATTAAAGTTTTTATTATTGATTTTCTATGAAAATGAATGAATTTCAGATGTTTTAATAGAAAGTTAGCTAGTTTTATTCCAATCGTTTTTTTGAGATAAAATCGGAAATTTTGTCAGTTCGAAATGCTGTTTAATACACTGAGCATTTGGAGGTTAGACAAAAATTATTTCTAGGATACTGTCTTATCTAAAAATATTTCTGATTTTGTACCAAAGATTCCTTGGGGAATACCATTTGTAAGGTTTGCTAGATATTCCTCCGACTACAAATGTTTCTCCTAACAGAGCATCTTCTAATTGGACATTTATAGTATTTCTTGAGGCTATAGTTTCTTCTTTTGAATTTAGTCCTACGAACCTATAAACAAGAACAGCATCATTTGGAACATTCTCCAATGTGTAATTCCCTTCCATATCTGTTGTTGTTCCTATTGTTGTTCCTTTTATTTGTACGGTTGCTGCAGGTAATGCTCCATCACTACTTGTTACTTTTCCAGTAATAGTTCTTTTAGAGTGAATAATCTGTACACCATCTGTTTGTCCAGCTAAGGCATCTGTGAGTGGTGTATTTTCAGCAAAGTCTATTTCATAAAACTGATGAGTAATTGAGGGTTTGATTTCAATTTCTCTACTTTCCAACCCTTCATATTCTATTACTAGCGTTACAACCTCATTATTTTGAGTTATTTCTTTAGGAATAGAGATAGAAAAACTTCCGTTTTCTAGCGATTGTGTTTTTTGCTTTGTGTCTTTTATAGAAATAGTAGCATTTGCTAAAAGTTCATTACCATTTTTTACTTTTCCATTAATGACAATTTTACCTTCATCGCTTTCTAAGTTATTTTGTTCTGTTTGTTTTTCTGTTAAGGGTATATCTCCTATCTGCGCTTTTGCCTCAGTAGAAGCTAGAAAAAAAGCTACACAAGCTGTAGCGAGTTCTTTGAGGAAAAATGTTCTTCTTGGAGTTCCTTGTTTTAAAGTTCGGTCTATCTGATTTTTTTTGAAGTGTCCACAAGTATTATTTCCTTTATATTCTTTGAAGTAATTGACTATTTCTTTATCTGACATAACTGAAAAATCAACGACAATTTTCTGACAAGAGCCACAAAAACGCCCTTTGTCTTCTTGCGTCATTTTATTCCAATCCTCATGACACGGTTTTGGTAGATTTATTTTCATACTTGATATAGCGTTTAAACAGTAGTAAAAAATGATTAACGTTTTTTAAAGAACGAGTTTTTGACTTTAAATGCTGCAAATCAGAGTATTAAAATATCTTTGATATAGTTTTTGGTCTGTTCTAATTTAATTAAGGTCAGACCGATAGGTCAGTACCGATGATTGTGTAGCTTCGATCGCTTTTAGGTTTTAAATAACTTCAGTGTTTTTTAAGGCTTAATACTAAAATCATTTTTAGGAGGAAGAATGCCATAAGGATTTTGTGCTGCACGAGTATCTTTGTATTTCTGCCAATCAAATGTTCTTAAAAAGTGTGCTGCTGCCTTTGCACCACGAATAAAAAGGTCTAGTTTGTCTTCATAAGAAAGCGTAAAGTCTATCCAGTTATGATTTCCAATGTCTATCCACGTAATCAGCTGGCGATAGTCTCTGTTGCGAAGGATAAAATTATAATCTGCAATTTGTCGCATCGATTCGGCAATCGCTCTTGTAAAAACAAAAGGATTTGTAATGTCATTAGGTCGGTTGCGTTCTGTGCCTAGTTTTACTCCAAAGGAGGGTAAGCGTGGAACGTGTAGCTTATGAAAGACGTCGGCAGGAAAATTTGATATAATGCCTCCATCTACAAAAAAAACTTCTTTTGGAATCGCCCCACGATAATCTACTGTATTTTTCCAGTTGGCTTGTGCTTTTTTTCCTTTAGGAATGTCTGTAACCTTATAAGGAGTAAAGAAAAATGGGATAGACATAGAAGCACGTACAAAATTTGTTGGATTGATAAGATGGCTATTTTCCCAGTATAAATGTCGCATAGCAGGAAAAATCACTTTCGACTCCGTTGTAATATCAGTAGCTACAATAGAAATGGTAGCCTTTATCCCTTCAATACTTTGATTTATACCTTTTCTAATACGCAAATTAGGAAGCTTTGCCACTCTTCGCTCAACATCTAATGAAGTATAAACACCTTCTTTGCCGAGAGCTTCTGTAAACCAATAATAAAAATGTATTCCAGGGTTGAGTCCCCAGTCTTCCCAAAGTTTGCTAAATGCTTTTACCCCTCTCCATATTAGTTTACTCCAATGAATTTCTCCATCGTTTTCGCTTATTGCAATCGCAAATTCTCTTGCATTTTCATCTCCATCTATAAAATCTATAAAATTCTTATTAGCAATGAGTTCTATCATTTTATCCGTTTTGGGCTTAGTTCGGTCATCAATAGAAGCCATATAAATTGTGTTAATTGCCCCTACAGAAGTTCCTGCATACCCTAAAAAACGAATGCCCATCTGTTCCAAAACATGTACATAACCAATTAAGGCAATTCCTAAAACACCTCCACCTTCTTGTACCAAATCTACATACTGATTACCTTCATCATCCAAAACATCAGAAAAAATTTTGTGATGCACTCCTTTTTTTTTGAGTTGTTTGATAAGGTTTCTTACAATATCGTGTTGAGTAAAATCTTCAGCTGTCATTTTTTAGTTCAAATTATTGGAAAGAAAGGCAAAAGAACAACAGTTCAAAATTCAGACTGTATTTCTTAGTGTTCAAATTACAAATAAACTGCTGTTTTGTTTTGATAGAAAGCATAACAACTCCCTTCAAAACTTAAAAAGTTTAAAACTTTCTGATTTATTTATGTAAATTATGCAGCAAAGCATCTTCTTATAAATTATAAAAAACTATACTGCATCATTTTTTTATCTCAAACTAAATTAGCTCACTCATGAACTACAAATCAATCTTTCTAAGTTTATTTTTTATTACCTCTATTTTTATGACTGCTTTCTCACAGACTAACTCTAATAAAGAACAACGAGTAGCTGTTTTCAAGAACGGAACAGGTTTTTTCTTCAACCCCATGACGCTAAAAGCTGAAAAAGACGGAGAACAGAGAGGAAAATTTATTATCAAATCATTGCCTCAAGCTCTTTTCGGAACATTTTGGTTTTATACCAATGGAAAGCCCATAAGCAGTTTGAAAAGCTATGAAAGTGAAGAAGAGACTGATTCAAAAAAAGCTACAAACCTCTCTGAAATGCTTTATGCCAATAAAGGCAAAAATGTAGAACTCACCCTCAAATCCGAAGGGGAAAAAGAGACAGAAGTTGTAGGCACAATTCAAGACGTAAATCTAAAAAGTGGAATGATATTTTTGGAAACCACAAAACCAAAAGTTGGATTTATGGCAATTTATATGAACGAAATAAAGGCAATTTCTTTTTCCAAAAAACCAAATACAGACTACTCTCCTCTAAAAGAACAGCGTATCATAGAAGTGGAAATTGATAAGGCTGGCACACAAGAAAATGTAGAGATGGCATATTTACAACGTGGCATTGGTTGGCTTCCAAGTTATTTAGTTCATTTGAAAGACGATAAAAAAGCACAAATCGTTTTGCGTGCCGAACTCGTAAACGATGCAGAAGACATTAAAAATGCAACCCTTAGTTTAGTAGTGGGAGTTCCAAATTTCAAATATGATAGATTGGTTTCTCCATTTGTTTCGAATCAGAGCTTAGAGGCTTTTTTGAGTCAACTCAATGGCTCGTCTGGAAATGATTTAAGATATAGAAGACAAAATAACCTTTCGAATATGATAACTACTCAATCTATGAATTATCAAATGGACGAAATGGATGTTTATGGAGGTGGAGGCGATGTAGATGAAGTAGAGACACAGTCGCAGGAAGATTTATTTTTCTATACTAGAAAAGGTGTTACGCTTCCAAAAGGAGGGCGAGCTTTGTATTCACTTTTCAACGAAGAGGTAGATTATAAGCATATTTATGAAGTAGAAATTCCTCAAAATAACGGCTATAATGTAGTTTATAAAAAAGATGAAGAGCAAAGAAATGATGTTTATCATTCACTAGAACTCAAAAACTCAACAGATTTTCCTTGGACAACAGGAACAGCAATGGTTACACAACCTAGAAAAGTAAAAGATGGTAGTGTAAGTACCACAGCCGACCCACAGGTATTGAGCCAAGATATGCTAAAATATACAGCCAAAACTTCTAAAACGATGCTTCGCCTAACCGTTGCTCCAGATGTTTTGGTAAAAGATAATGAGCAAGAAACAGACAGACAGACGAATATCAAGATGAAAAAAATTGTCTATGATTTGGTTACAGCTACAGCAACGATTGAAGTCAAAAATTATAAAGACAAGGAAATAAATCTGAAAGTAAGCCGAACAGTTATTGGAGAAATGCTCAAAACAGATTCCGATTGGGAAACCAAAAAACGACCAAATTATTATGCTATCAATCCAATCAATGATGTTACGTGGGAACTAAAACTCGCTAAAGGACAATCCAAAACGATTACTTATTCGTACCAATTTTATGTTAGAAGATAATTTCTATAATTATAACCAAACCCCATCAATAATCTAGCTTTATAGATGGGGTTTATTAGCTATAGCATAAAAAGATAAAAAAAATGCCTCTTATCTCTGTTCTTTGCTTCACAGAATGAAAATTACTCTTAGTTTCCAGTATTCTAATAAAAAACTCTAAATTTGGCTTCTTTATCAGAAAAAGAGTATTTTAGTATATCAATTCAAGACAAAAGCTATTTTTTACCTAATTGTAAGTTCAGTTATGCAGGAAGAAAAAAACTCTACCTCCCAAGAAGAAGTTATAAAGCACGATTATCCAGAATGGCAACACGGCTTGCGAGACTCTTGGAAATTTGTCAAAGATTTTTTCTTTCGTCTTACCCACCTTGCTTCTGATACAGATTATGTAGGAACAGTAAAAAGCATTAAGTCGGGAGTTGTGTTGGAAGGGTCAAACCTTTGGGTTTTGATTTGCTCAGTAATGATTGCTTCTATCGGATTAGATTTGGATTCGGCTGCTGTAATTATCGGAGCCATGCTTATTTCTCCTTTGATGTCTCCTATTTTGGGGATTGGCTTGGGAGCTGCCATCAACGACAGAGAAACACTCATCAAATCGGTTCGAAATTTTTTAAGTGCTATTCTCTTAACGCTAGTAACAAGTGTCATCTATTTCAAAATTACTCCATTGGGACTTCTAACCGAACAAATGATTTCACGAACCGAACCCAATTTGTTAGATGTTTTAGTAGCTTTCTTTGGTGGTTTGGCAGGGATTATTGCAGGTTCTCGTACAGAAAAAACAAATGCCATTCCAGGCGTGGCGATTGCGACAGCCTTAATGCCTCCTCTCTGTACGTCTGGTTTTGGGTTAGCTACTGGACAGTGGGATGTTTTTGCTGGAGCATTTTATTTATTTTTTATAAATGCTGTTTTTATAAGTCTTTCTACCTACATGATTGTGCGCTTTTTGAAGTTTCCGTATGTGGAGGTTTTGAATCCTGTTTTGGCAAGGCGTGCAAGAATGACAGCGTATGTAGTGCTTACGTTATTACTTGTTCCGAGTGTTTGGTTTTTATTTAAAAAACTGACAGAAAATTTTCGCCATCAGCGTATTTCTACATTCATCACAGAAAATATAAATCCAAACTACGATTTAAACTCTGTACAGTGGAAAGTAAAGCTAGACTCTACCAATATTTACAGACTACGTGTTATTAGTTTTGGAGCAGGAAGTTATATCAATTACGATTCGCTTCTTAGTTTAGAAAAAACGTTTAATGAAGAGGTGAGAAATACTTGGCAACTTACAGGTTTTGATAGCAATGACAGTATTCACATTGAACTTGTACAGTCGGAAGAGCCTGCTGATTCTGAAACTCGTGTGGAACGAACAGTTATGAACAATGCCAAACGCTATATTGAAATAAAGTTTCGGGAAGAAATGGGGACATACAAACAAAAGGACGATATTATAACAGGAAAAGATAGGGAAATTGAAGAACTAAAAAATGAACTTCTTTATGCAAGAGGAGATACACTGCCATTTGAAACAATAAAAAATGAACTCAAAGCAATTTATCCAGAACTAACACAAATTGGAGTAGCAAGGGTGCGTCAGACAGATTTTGAGAACGATTCTTTAGCCTTTATGCTACTTGTAAAATGGGAAGGCGAGCCAGCTAGAAATAGATATACACGTCAAAAATACGAAGACCGTCTGAAAAATTTTATCAATGTAAAATTAAAAGATAAAAAAATTGGAATTATAAATTATTAGAACACTCTTTGTTTAGTTGTAGTTCTTAAAACTAATTTACTAATTCTATAAACTGATTTTTCAGATGCTATTCTACCAAATAAAATTACCTATGCGAAGTTTGTTCTGTGTATTTTACTTGCTTTTTTCCTTATTTTCTCATCAAATATATGGACAAAACTTTTCAAAAGAATATTGGCATAAAGGCGAAGCCTATCTATTTAATGAAGAAAATATAAAAGGAAGTATTAGGTATGATTTAGACCAAAATAATATTACTGTCAGGACTTCCGATAACAAACTTCGTTCTTACAATGCTTCTCAAGTGGAGCAGTTTTGGATTCAAGACGAATTACAAAAGCGAGTACGTTATTTTTATGCGTTACCTCAAGTGGTAAAAGATGATTATAGAGTTCTCTACTTTTTTGAGTTGCTAACCGAGGGCAAAATAACACTGCTTTGCAGAGAGAATTTTGTAGTAAGACAGGCTGGTTATTATTCGCCTTATATGTGGGGTGGTTGGGTCAATGGAGGCAGTTATGTCGTACAAGAAGATGATTACTTTCTTTTAGATAACGAAGGAAATGTTGTAGATGTAGAGGAGAGCCGAGAGGCTATTATGGATTTGTTTGGAGAAAAGAAAGAAGTCATGGAACTCTACTTATTAGACCACGACAACAAATTACGCAATAGAGATGACCTATTAAAAACCATTCGATATTACAATGAGGTCTATAAATAACAAATCTGCTTTACAATAAACTTACTTTTACTTAAAAAACTACTGATTTATGGCTTTATTCGAAGAAAAATATCTTACTATTCATCACAATGAAGACGTACAATGTATTCACATGCAGTGGACGGGTTTTGCCACTACAGAAAATTATAAATATGGAATGAATACAGGATTGGAAAAAGTAAAAGAAAAGCATGTAAGCAAATGGCTTGCTGATATGGCAAATATGGGAGCTATTTCTCCAAACGACCAAAAATGGACAAATGAAGACTGGTTTCCTCGTTTATTAGAGGCTGGCATTCGAACGGCTGCTGTGGTTATGTCAAAGGATGTTTTCAATCAGTTGGCTGTCAAAAAAATAGGAAAAGATATGACAGACAATAGTTATACAATGCACTTCTTCGATGACTTAGAGGAAGCAAAGGATTGGCTAAAAGATTTTGAACCTCAAAATTCATAAATATATGATAAAGACATATTGTAAAACTATAATGTGTCTTTATCTTTAAATGTTACTCAAAAATCTATATCACATTGTGGGAAGAGTTGCCGAATAGCTTTTTTGTCAGCTTCTGAAAATAAGTTGTTGGGTACATACAATATGACCAATTCTGTGTCGATGAGTGTTTTTGGAAGAGTTGTAAGTTGATTATTGTGCGCTCCTAAGAAACTTAATCTTTTCAAGTTGCCAAGCTCCTCTGGTAATTCTGTTAGACGATTACTTCCTACATAGAGCATATCCAAATTTCGTAATAAACCTATTTCAGCAGGTAGTTTCTCAAATAAATTATCTTCCAAGGCTAATTCCTCTAAGTTTTTTAGCTCCCATAATTCTTTTGGCAAGGTCTTAAGATTATTTTTATATAAACTCAATTCTTGAAGGTTTTTGAGTTTTGAAATCTCACTTGACAGACTATCTAAATTTTGCTCTGATAAATCTAGTATATAGACATTTAAGGGAACTTTCAGCGCATCTTCTAGAGAATAAAATGTGGGCTGCTGATGGAGTTTTTCGTGAGAAAGTGGTATCTGTTGTGCTTTTAAAGAATTAGAAAAAATAAAAAACAACAGAAATAAAAATTTATACATAAACGAAAATTTACTTTTCTTCTCTAATTCATATTTTTCAATTTGTTTCAAAACAAGAACTATTTTAGTTTTAGACATTCACCACTTCTCTTTTGCGCTTTACTCTCCTATGTAGAAAAATAGCAAAACTGCTTGCTGTCAAGACGATGATAGGAACAAGCCAGTTGTCTGACAAATATCCCATTTGTCCGATATAAGTAAAGACAAATACAAATAGTATATTTAAGAAAATGACAATACCCACAATACTATAATGGTTACAGCCTATATCTAAAAGCAAATGATGAATGTGATTACGGTCTGGAGAAAGAGGAGAACGTCCAGCTAATGCTCTCAACATAAAAACACGAATAGTATCGAAAAGTGGATATACCATCAAGGAAGACATAAGCGACAAAGGAGCAACAATGTGTAATTCATTTGTTGTAGGCAAAGCTGCATTTTTATTAAGAAAAATAATTAAGAGTCCAGTAGCTAGGAAACCCAACATTAGAGACCCTGTATCTCCCATAAATATTCTTGCAGGGCTATAATTGTAATATAAAAAACCTCCCACACTGCCCAAAATAGCCAAACACATAGCAGAAAGGGCATAACTTCCCTCTAAAGCAAACCACAGCCCAAAAAAACTAAATACAATGAGTGCCACCGAACCAGCCAAGCCATCTATGCCGTCTATGAGGTTAAATGCATTGGTAATCACAATGACAATAAATCCTGTTATTAAGCAACTAAAGAAAAAATTAACTTCATATACTCCTAAAAAGCCATAAAGAGAATAAATTCGAATATCACCTATTATCAGAACAGCTATGGCTACAAACTGCCCTATGAGTTTCCAAAAAGCACTCAGAGGTAAAAAATCGTCTCGCATTCCCACCACTACCATGACCAAAACAGCTCCTAATAAAAATTCCATATTGAGTGTCATATCTACAAAAGACCACGTTAGGGTAGAGATAATGAAACCAAAAAAAATACCCACTCCACCAAAAGAACAAATTTTTCCTGTATGAATTTTACGCTCATTAGGCACGTCGTGAATATTGCGAGAGTTAGCAATTTTGATAATTTCTGGAATCAGAAGCAAACAGACTGCAAAGGCAGTTCCTAGGCTAAGTAAAAGTTTTATCCAAGTCATCGTTCAATAATCAGTTGAAATAATAATTTTTAAAGCAGATATTTTGTGTTTAATTATTGATTGAGTTTTTTTTCTGGCTATATCTTGTATTTATGCTTTGATAAGCTGTATTAGGAATAATTTGTTTATTCTTTGTTAAATCATCCTTTGAAATATCTTCTTTGATGCTATTTAACTGCCAATTTAGTAAATTATTTTTCCAAAGATAGCCCAAACCCATTACTAAAATAATAATAAACAATAATCCTTCTGTGAAAGCATAAACTTGCCAGTTACTCTCTATGGCTTGTACTTTTGTGTCTGTTAAAACTTTTGCCCAAGGGAACAAAAAAATGATTTCTACTTCGAAGAGAACAAAAACTAAAGCTATCAGGTAAAAACGAATATTGAATTTGCCCCAACTACCCAATATAGTTTCTTCTCCACACTCATACGTGCTATTTTTTTCTGTTGTAGGATTATTAGGACGCAAAAAACTCCCTACACCAAGTGCTATAAGAGCAAAAAAAGCTGCTATTATTAAGAACAACAATACTATACCGAAAGTAGAAACTGAACAAAGCATAAGAAATTATCTAGTGCAAAATTATAATTACAAAAATATATGATTTACTCTTTGAGTTTGTGTCCTAACTTTGTTTTGGTACGAATCATTTCTTTTACCTTTTCCATATCACTTTCTGGATTAAAAGATTTTTTAGGAACAACATACGCAATATGCCTATTTTGGTAGATGAGTAAATAATGTTTGAACTCTCTTATTTTATAGATTCTTCTCCAAGTGAGAGTAGCGTGGCTTTCAGAGGTTACAACTTCGATGCGCTCAGGTTCAAAATAGAAAGTTGTGAGTTCAGAGAGTGCAGGATGTTCTTCAAAATATGATTTTGTTCGAAGGTAAGTCAAGATAGGCAATACCAAAAATAAAAATACCATCAAACTCAAAAGTAAGCCAAGTTTGAGTTCTGAGTCTGCCCACTCTCCATCTGTAATACGTTTTTCTAAAAGCATCACTACCAGCATAGTAGCCAAAAAAATACTCAACCAAACTATTTTGCTTCGTAGGAGCAACGAAAAATTCAGCCTTAGGTATTCTTCAAAACTAAGTTTTGCTTTTACTTCTATAATTTTTTCTTTCATAGTACAAATAACGCCTTTTTTAGACAAAAGTAAAGTGTAGAAAGATAAAAAAAATAAAGCAATTTTGTTTTTACAAAATGGTTTCTACTTGATAGAATAAATCCCACGAACAGGATAATGGTCAGAAAACGGAATTTCTCTATGGGTGTTGAAATACAGACACTCTATTTTTTCCTCATCATAAAACTGATTGTCTATTCGCAAGAAAAAAAGTTTTCCATTGAAGGTAAAGCCTGTTCCTAAGCCTTTGCTCTCAAAAGCATTCTCTAAGCTGTGGTGTAATTTAAAGTAAGTATAACTGTATGGTAAATCGTTTAAATCGCCACACAAAATAATAGGATACGGACTGGCTTGAATGTGATTGATAATAGCTTCCACCTGTTCTGCTCGGCTTGCAAATCCTTTTTTTAGCCTACTACCTGCATACCAAAACGTTTCCTCTGGTTTGTCTAAAGGTTGGAGTTCGTTCTGATTGATACTCATTGATTCTAAATGAATATTATAAATTCGGATAGTATCATTATTTTTTACAATATCGGCAAAGATAGCACCATTAGCTGTTCTGACTTTAAACGGAACTTCGCCTTTATTTATAAATGGATATTTTGAAAAAATAGCGATACCAAACTTTCCTCTTCCGTGGTTTGCTGAGGTATAACGCTTATGAAAATAATAGGGTGTTTCTGTTTTTTCTTTAGCTAACTGTTCTCTAGTATTGAGAACAGTATGAGTTTCCGAATTATAAAAATCTTGAATACAGATAATATCGGAAGTATCATTTTTTATCCAGTTGATAGTATTCTTTGTTACTGTATAATCATCATTTTTTCTCTGATAGACATCAAACTCTCTTACATTATACGACAAAACAGAGAGATAATTTCTATTTTCTTCAAAATCCTCTTCTAAAAGCCCTCCAAAGCTAATGCTGGCTTGCCAAAATGGAAAACCTATCACTAACACAAGTAGAGAATACAAAGCATACCAACGCTTGCGCCACCACCAAAGCAATACAAAAAATACGTTTGCCATAAGGCAAAACGGAATCAGCATAGAAACAAACCCAAAAAGCCAAAAAAACTGTGGAGAAACAAGAACAGATAAGTACGAAATTACCGAAACTACCAATACAATACTATTGATAAAACGGAAGGTGCGCCTAGCGTTGCGCCTACGCCAAGAGTCTGGTTTTGTTTTGTTGGATGGATAGTTTTGAGATGACATTTAGAAATCTATAACTTAATTTTTTAGGATAGTTGGCTTAACAAAAAAGTTGTTTAAAAATGTAGTTTTATACACTTATCGGTCTGACCTTATTCTATTAGGTCAGTCTCGCTAGAGTAGACCATAAATAATTTGTTTTTGCTCTATTGGTTTCGCCGACTTTCAGGTCTTAAACAACTTCAAAATATACTTTTTAAGTGCTGTATAAGCTAGAACGATATAAATTGAGTTTCTGTTGAACATTTTTGGTTATTTTTTCTAAAGTTAGAGTTTGTTTCACTAGCAAAAAATTACCATTTGTAGCTCAAAGAAATAATTTTAAACAACCCATTAGACCAAACTAACGAGTGAAGTTCTGTTACCATTCAACTTTAATTAAAAAAGTAACTCTGAGTATTGCCAAAACGTATGAAAATAGACCACGTGCAAAGAAAATGATAAATAATAATAAGCTAAAACACAAACTAAACTATGCACCTTTTCAAATAATGTTCTCTCAACCCTTGGTTTAGTCTGTGTAGTAAAGTCCCTTTTTTTGCGATTCCCTTTTTTTAGCCTAATTTGTACACACAATAGATATACAACACAATTTTTAGATAAAGACCTTAACAAATCAGTATAAACACAAAATATATAATGGAAAAAATACTTATTATTGGAGCAAACGGACAACTAGGAACAGAACTTTCTGCTGCACTTCAGAAAAAATATGGACAAGAGGCTGTTATTGGTTCAGATATACGAAAACCACAAGAAGAAAACAGTATCTTCGAACTCCTTGACGTTTTGGATGGAGAGGCTCTTCTTTCAAGCATCAAAAAACATAAGATTACACAAATCTATCATTTGGCAGCCATTCTTTCAGCAAAAGGTGAGGAAAACCCTAAGCAAACGTGGAATATTAATATGAATGGTTTGCTCAATGTTTTGGAAATAGCACAACAAGAAAAATTAAATAAAATATATTACCCAAGTTCGATTGCTGTTTTTGGAACTTCTACCCCTTCGCCAGCACCACAATATACTTCTATGAATCCTTCGACTATTTATGGTATCAGTAAGCGAGCAGGAGAGCAGTGGTGTGAGTATTATTTCAATAAGTATAATGTAGATGTTCGTTCTTTACGTTATCCAGGGCTGATTAGTTATAAAACTCTTCCAGGAGGAGGAACGACAGACTATGCTGTTGATATTTTTTACAAGGCTGTTGAAGCAACAAAATTTAGTTGCTTTTTAGAAGAAAATACTCGCCTTCCTATGATGTATATGCCAGATGCTGTACGTGCAACATTAGAACTTATGGAAGCTGAAAAAGATAAACTTTCAACTCATGAAGGATATAACTTAAACGCCTTTGACTGTACGCCAAAAGAACTCTACGAAGAAATCAAAAAGCACATTCCAACCCTAGAAATAGAGTACAAAATAGACAAACTAAGACAATCTATTGCCGATTCTTGGTCAGATACAGTTGATGATAGTGTAGCTAGAAAAGATTGGAACTGGCAACATCAATACGATATGGAAAGCACAACGAAAGATATGCTCTTACACTTAAAAAACAAATTGACTTTACAGAAATAGAAAATACAAAAAACCGTGTTCTGTACTACACAGAACACGGTTTTTTATGTTTTTCAAAGACGAACCTTTGCCCTACAACCATCATAATTTTACAATCTGTTCGGATTTATAACGGTTGCTTCGCCACTGATGGTAGCTTTTCCTGTTGCTTTATCAATAACTTCTGTCTTTACTTTTGCACGATTTTTTTCTCTATTTACTTCCATAATTGTCATAACAGCTTCATATTCTGTATCTACAAACATAGGACGCATAAAGTTCATGGTTTGGTTCATATAAATTGTTCCTTCTCCAGGAAAAAGTGTTCCAAAAATCTTAGAAAAAACACTTCCTCCTAAAAATCCGTGCATAATCGGACGTTTAAACATCGTTTTGGAGGCATACTCTTCATCCAAATGTAATGGGTTGTTGTCGCCTGTTACCTCTGCAAAGCGATTGACTTGTTCTTGTGAATAAGAAAAAGTAAGACGATATTCGTCGTTTTCATTAAGTTTTTCTTGATGGGTGTTCATTTGTTTGTTGTTGTG
The DNA here is from genome assembly GCF_020630935.1 of Bernardetia sp. NCBI lineage: Bacteria > Pseudomonadati > Bacteroidota > Cytophagia > Cytophagales > Bernardetiaceae > Bernardetia > Bernardetia sp. The sequence goes on along the minus strand of NZ_JAHDIG010000004.1, from coordinate 47,396 downwards.
TAGTTTTTGCAAGAATTATAGATTTATATTATGGTTTTGCGTAGGGCAGTCGTTCTAGTCTTGTTGTTGTATGGTAACTATCCAAACAAGAAGTAGTAATTGTCCCAGCCTTTTCAATATCAAGATAGCCATCTTTTTCTATAATTTCTTCATTTAAAATCACTTCTTGTACACTTGCAATCAAAAAAATAGTATTATTGATACTCAAATCGTGTCTTTCCTCTAGTTTCAATCCGATTCTAAACTCCGATTCTTTGACATAAGGAGCAACAAAATCATTTTCAAAGTGAGGAGTTAGTCCAGTAGCTTCAAATTCAGAAACTTCCTTTGAATAGCGAGCAGCTGTTTGATGCGCTTTCTTAAAAAATTCTTCTTTGATGTGGTTGAAGGTAAAATATTTTTGTGCTTCAATATTTTCTAATGTATGCCGAGGCGAAATATCTGGACGAACAATAAACCCCATTAGAGCAGGGTTTGCTCCCAAATGAAATACTTGACTAAAAATAGCTAAATTGGTTTTGTTTTCTTTAGAAATAGAGCCAATAAGTCCGACACTTTTAAAGCCAGAAATAGAGTTGATAAAATTAGCTCTAAAGCGAGATTCCATGGCAAGAATTTCGTTTTTTTGAATGCGTTTGAGTAGTTGTTTTGAAGTAGGCATACGTTGAAAATACTATTTGAGAAGGTGTTTTTTATAAAATCTTCAATGAAAAAAGATTTGAATTATGATAAAAAATTTGTATTCTGTATAGTGAATTGAATATAAAATCCAAAATTTTGACGAACTTTGCAGAAATTTCGAAATAGTGATGAGTAGATATTGGATGTGAAATACAAAATATGTAATACTATTTAGAAGTTTGCAATACTTTAAATTCATATACATTTAGGAGTGCATATAGATAATTTTGGAAGCAGAAATGTGAGAATAGCATCTTGAAAACATATTTTTGATAAGAAAGTTTCAAGCATAACAGAATCTTGAATCAATCAACCTTATCACATTTAATTTTGTAAAGTTCATTTCTCCATAGGGTTTGCAAACCCTATGGAGAAATAGACACGATTTGATTTTTGCTAAATTACTAACAGTCAGACTTGTAAAAAACCGTGATAACCTTTAATATTTTTAACTAGCGTTTTAAGACAGGATTAATAATCAAATTCATATTACAGACAAATGTTTTAGGTTCTGTTTATTTTAAATTTATACTATCTCTTAGATACATTTTTAAAACTATTACAAGCAAAGAAGTAATTGAATGAATTACTCTTAAAAATTTTATAACAAAACTATGATAAATTGGCTACGCAAACTCGTTGGTTTGGGTGGAACAGCGAAAAACCTGACCTCACTAAGCAAAGAAGAATGCAGAGAAGAAATAAAAGCATTTGAAAAGAAAACAAACCTTGGTCTTTTTAAAGGACACGTACAAAACTTATACAGCACACAGCGCATTAAAGCAACTTCTCATTGTCCTAGGTGTGAATCAGAAACAGAGAAAAAAACAGCAGCTTTTGTATGTGCTACCAATTCAATTCCTCAAATTATTATTTCAACAGAAAATTATTTCTGTACGAATTGTAGTTCTGCCCTTGTAGATGACAAACTCTTACAAAAAAGTTGTGAAAAAGGTAAGACATATAGAGGCATTGTTGGGTTTTATATCAGAGAAAATATACAAACCTATCAGTCTATCAACGAACACATTATTCGCTATTATTACGACCAAAACAACAAGCCAAGTGGTATAAAAATTACGAATGAAAAAATTGTTGATTATGACCCTAAAATACACGGTTCAAAGGGAACAAAAAGTCAGCACAAAGTGCCTTCATCTCCTGTTACTTTGATGGATAGAGTCGCACGTAGAGATAAAAAAGAAAGCCTTACCAATACTTCTAAATTTAAAAAGAAGGAAAGAAGTAAAACAGAGGATGATAACAGCACAAAGGACAGTAACAGTAAGGCTGCACGTTCTGAAAGAGCAAGATTAGCTATGGAAAGAGCAAGAAATAAAAAATCTAACAATACAAAGCCCAAAGCTAAAGAAGAATTTGCTGAATCTGTAAATGATAAAAAACAAGACTTTAAAGAAAAAGTAGAACGAAAAAGCAACTTCAAGCCTAAGCAAAGACAAAAACCTGTTGTTGAGAATCCTAATGAACGACAAAATCACCAAAATAAACGTTTGGAGGAAAATAAGGAAGGTTTAGTTCAAGAAAAGCAACAAGAAAATCAAAAAGAAACTTCTCCTGTTAGAGCCTCTCAGCGAAAGAAAGTAACTTCTAATACAGAGAAGAAAGTAGAAGAAGCTAATCCATCAGCAAATGCTGAAGAAAAAGATACGCCAAAGAAAAATCGTCGTAGCAAATACAGTAGGTCTAATAGAAAGACTAGAAGTAATAGAAGACCAACTCGTCAGAATGTGAAAGATGAAAAAGAGGATGTTCAGAACGACAAAAAAAATGATAAAGCTAAGAATGAAAATTCACAAAAACAGATAACAGAAGCGCAAAAAACGACTGAAAGTAAGTCTGATAATAAAAAAGATAGTGTAATAGAAAAGCTACATCAAAACTTACAAGAGAGTAGTAAAGCCTCTGTTAAGGAGGACAAACAGAAAGAACAGCAAAAAGAAAGTTCTCGTTTGGCTCGTTTGAAAGATGGCAATAAAGAGGAGAGAGTATCTAGGAGAAGACCTCGCTCCAATGTGCGTCCTCCGATAGATTTGGACTTAAAAACGCCAAATCCTCGTCGTCGTTATAATAATACAAAAAATAAGTAAGCTATTATAAAAATAACAAAAGCCTTTTCAAACCAAGTTTTGAGAGGGCTTTTATTTTAGAGAGAGTTTATATATCTCTAAATTCTTCCGTGCATACGGTCTAGGCAGTGCATTAGTTTTTGCAATAAATCTTCCTTTTCTTCTTCACTAAAATCGTAGAGTAGCCTCAAATTAGAGTTTTCTCTCAAAGGATGCACTTTTGCAATAGCTTCTTCTCCCTTTCTTGTCAAGACCAATACTTTTCGGCGTTTGTCTCTTGAGTCTTTTTCTTGTTTTACAAGCCCTTTGTCTGACAAAACTTGCAATAGATTAGTAATATTAGGACGAGAAACATTGAGAGCCTCTGCAATATCTGATGCCAATATTCCTCCATCTTGAAAACGTTCTTCTGAATATGGGATGTTTCTGTCTCCTTGAACATATAAAAGTACCATCCATTGTTGTGTGGTCAATCCTATCATACTGGTAAGGTTTGAGCCTTTTTTGAGCATTTGTGCTGCCAACTCTATTATTGCCAACACGATAGACTCATTTTTTGTTTTCTGAATTGTAGTCATTTATTTTGGTAGTAATTTATTAATGATTATTTCATACGTTTTGTATGGATAAACAAAACCTATTTGCAAAAATAACGTTTCTATCTTTATTAGCTACAAATAGCATTAAAAAATTCTCAAAAAAGGTTATTTTAAGCATTAAATAATGAAATGAGCCATATTTTTGGTATTTTTGTATAAGTAAGCTAAATAGCTGAAATAAACTAATTTATGACTTTGATTATGACTAAGGGTCATCCTTTAACATTATTTTTGATTTTTTGAATAACTATCAACACACTTGTAATGTTATGAGGGCAACTCAAGCATAAAAAGCACAAAAACTATCTCTGTTAAGAGCAGAAATATCTACACAAATACACAACAATTTTTTTAATCTTATCTGTTTACATCATATTTTTTACAGATGCCTGTTGTATATTCTAATCCAAAAAGGGTGCGCCAACCCAGTCCAATTCATACCAGAAGTTCTTATTCCAAAACAGAGACCCGTTTTGACGTTAAAGATTTCAGAAGAGAAAATTCTTTATTATCTTTCAGAAGAAATTATAATTATGTAGCTCATCAATTAGCTATTGGAATCCAAACGGTCATGCAACATTCTTTTCAACGTATTTTAGAACGTGTTTTGGAAGGTATTCGTTCTTGGGGCGAAGGCGTTTCGGCAAGTCATTTCCATCCTTCCTACGATAAAGGCAAGATGGAGGCACTTTTCCATCCCAAAACAATTGCTGTGGTAGGAGCAAGTAAAAGAGAGAACTCTTTAGGCAAACGCCTTTACGAAAACCTAACTCTGTTAGATTATAAAGGAGATGTTTTTCCAGTAAATCCAAAATACGATGAAATAAATGGAGCTACGTGTTACGATAAAATTGAAGACATAGATGAGTTTATAGACCTTGTCATTATTATTACACCAGCCAGAACAGTTTCACAAATTATAAGAGAATGTGGAGAAGCCAATGTGAAAAATGCTCTTATTCTATCTACTGGCTTTAGAGAAATTGGAGAAAAAGGAGTAGAGTTTGAAGCTGATGTATTATTAGAAGCTAGAAGAGCAGATGTCAGAATTATTGGTACAAATTCAATTGGTTTTATCCGTCCTCATCTCAATCTTTTTGCTACATTTTCCGACCAACGTCCAAAAGAAGGAAATATTGGTTTTATTTCTCAAAGTGGTGCAATGGGAGAGGGAGTTTTAGACTGGGGGCGCAGCCAAAATGTGGGCTTTAGTGCTTTTGTATCTATTGGTGGAATGATAGATATTAGTTGGGGAGACGTAATTCATTATCTTGGTGATGACCAGCATACCAAAGCTATTGTTTTGTATATGGAGACTATCAATTATGCTCGTTCTTTTCTTTCAGCAGCCAAAGAAGTTTCCTATTCAAAACCTATTATTGTTTTGAAAACTGGAAAAAGACAGCATTTAGAGAATAGCAGCTCTAAGCAAGCAATCTCTCCTATTCATTTTGAGGTAGATGAAGATTTGATTTTTAATGCTGCTTTTCGCCGTTCGGGAATGCTTCGTGTAGATACAATGGCAGAAGTATTTTTTATGGTAGAAGTCATCTCAAAGCAACCAAGACCAAAAGGAAAAAAATTAGCTATCCTTACTAATGCCAATGCACCAGCACAGCTTGCTACAAGTATGCTTGAAAAAGGTAATGGAGAACTAGCCTCCTTGTCTGAAGTTACAATCGAAAAACTCTCAGCACATTTACCTAAACACTGGGAATACGAAAACCCTTTGGATTTACATCAGTTTGCTACTCCTGAACTTTACGAAATAGCAACAGAAGTTCTTTTAGAAGATAAAAATGTAGATGGGCTTTTAGTAGTACTTGCGCCACAAGCAGTAAGCCAGCCTACCGAAACAGCAAAAAAATTGCTCCGATTTGCTCCTCTTAAAAAGAAACCTATTCTTGTTAGTTGGATGGGAGGAGACACTACAAAGGAAGGACGTAACTTGCTCTCCCAAGCTGGTATTCCTAATTTTCAATATCCAGATGCTGCAGCTCATATTTTTAATTATTTATGGAAATATGCCTACAATTTAAAAGGTATCTATCAGACGCCTCGTATTTCGAATGAAATGAAAAATAACCCTCCTAGTAGGGAAATTGTAGGACAAATTATTGCCAATGCACGCATAGAAGGTAGAGGAATCTTGACAGAATGGGAAGCCAAACTTATTTTGGCAGCTTATAATTTGCCTATTGTTGATACACGCTTGGCTCTTTCTGAAGACGAAGCGTGGCAACAAGCCGAATCTATTGGAAAACCTGTTGTTTTGAAAGTGTATTCTGATAATATTATCAATAAGAGTGAAGTTGGTGGAGTGCGTCTTTATTTAAAAGATGAACAAGCTGTCAGAAATGCTTTCCAAGACATCAAGAAAAATATTGAAGAAAGAGTAGGAGAAGGTAAGTTCTTGGGAGTTACTGTACAGGAAATGAATACTAGTGAAGATATTGAAATGTTAATGGGAAGTAAAGTAGATGCACAGTTTGGTTCGATTATTTTCTTTGGAAATGGTGGAAATTCGATGCAATATTATGAGGATAGAGCCATAGCCTTGCCACCCCTTAATACTACCTTAGCTAGAAGAGCCATCGAACAAACGACAATTTATAAAAACTTAGTAAGTAGAGATGATGTGCATGAACCTACTCTAAAACTTTTAGAGCAGTCTATGGTTCGGTTTAGCCAACTGATTATAGAACAACCTTTCATCAAAGAAATTTATCTTAACCCAATTTCAGTTTCTCGTACAGAAGGAGTTTCCATTCTTGATGCTGTTATGGTATTACAACCTACAGAGGTAAAAGGAGAAGACCTTATTCGTTTGGCTATACGTCCATATCCTTCAGAATATGAGGAACGTTGGGTACTTCCAAAGAGTAAGCAAGAAGTGTTGATTCGTCCAATACGTCCAGAGGATGAACCCCTTATGGCAAACTTTCACAAGCGACTTTCCCCACAGAGTGTTTATTTTAGATTTTTCCACGCTGTCAGCCTAGACCAAAGAGCTTCACACGAGCGTCTTTCAAGAATTTGTTTTGCTGATTATGACAGACAGCTTACACTTATTATAGAAATTGAGAAGAAAAAAGAAGAGAATGAAATTATTGGTGCTATTCGAATTATCAAGCTACACGGAACAAAAGAAGCCGAATTTGGAATGACTATCGTTGATGGTTATCAAGGTGAAGGATTAGGCTCAAAACTTTTGACAAGAGCTGTAGAAGTGTGTCGTAGTGAAGGTATAGAGCTGCTTACAGCAGATATTTTACCTGAAAATATGGCGATGCGTAAAATCTGTGAAAAATTAGGTTTCATTATGGAACATAATGCAGATGAAGGAACGGTAAAAGCATCTCTCTACATTCGAAATATTTTTGATTATGAGGAGGAAAGTGACGAGGAGGAATAAATTTTAATCAGTTTACAAGTATGATTCATCAATATTTCATATCTGCTATCGGAACAGATAGTGGTAAAACATTCATTAGTGCCATTTTGGTAGAAGCCTTACACGCCAACTACTGGAAACCCATTCAAGCAGGTTTACCAAGAGATACGGATGGAGTTAAAAAGCTAGTTTCTAACACAGAAAGTCATTTTTTGAAAGAGCGATTTTGTCTCACTGCTCCTATGTCGCCACACGCTGCTGCAAAAATTGACAATATAAATATAAGTTTATCTGATTTTGAATTGCCAAACAAAACAAAAGATAAAAACTTAATTGTGGAAGGTGCAGGTGGTTTGTTTGTTCCGATAAATGAAGCAAAAAATGGAAAGGCAGATTATATTATTGACCTCATTGAAAAACTAGAACTACCTCTGATTTTGGTTTGTAATCTGTATTTGGGTAGTATCAATCATTCTATTTTGAGCTTAGAAGCCATCAAAAATAGAAATATAAAGTTGAAGGGAATTATTTTTAACGGCGAATCTAATCTAGCATCAGAGCAGATTATTGAAAATTATGTTATTCATCAACTTGGCTCTAAAGTATTGCTAAGGGTAAAACAAGAACAAGAAATTACAAAAGAGTTAGTGAAAAAATATGCTTCCAAAATTGTATTTTGAGTATGTGGTTTTTTCTATTATGAAAAAAATGTTTTCCACTTTGAAAAAAACACTCTACTATAAAAGTCTAGTGCAAAATTAAAAATACTCTCTAATGAGCTTTAAAGCCTGTTTTTAAGTAAAATAAAATTATTTTTTATGTTATTTTGGCATTGGCAAGCCTATTGAAATATATAAAGCGAGTAAGTAGATAAGTAAGTAAGCAGGTTCTCAAAGTAGCTGCTTTGAACGTTGAGAGGTAGTAGGCTTGACGTTACAACATTTTTTATAGCAACTTTATTTTTTTAGAACCAAAAAACAGAAGAGCAAGACAAAGTAATCAGTAGTCTGTTTTCATTAACCAACAATGAACATTTTTTAAGGACTACTCATTTTTAAATTATTTTGGTCGTTTCTTTTGGCAAGAAGTAGCAAAACTCTCTTTCATAAAAAGAGGGTTTTTCTTTTTTATAGGTCTTCATTTTCTGAAATAAGCCAAATTTTATCCTCCTTTGCACCTTCTTGTGTCCATTCTACTTCTATGTGTTCAGATAAAATTGTATTTACAGTTTTACCTGTATAATTTGGAGCAATAGGCAAATCTCTTGTATATTTTCTATCAATCAATACCAGTAAATCTACTTTCTTTGGTCGCCCAAAGGCTGCCATTGCGCTCATTGCTGCGCTAATGGTTCGTCCTGTATAGAGAACATCATCTATCAAAATGACTTTCTTATTTTCAATCACGAACGGAACATCTGTCATATTAGCTTTGAGAGGCTCGTCTCTTCTCCTAAAATCATCTCTATAAAAGGTAACATCTAGCTTTCCAAAAGGAATTTTTTTATTCAAACGAGTTTCCAAACGCTTATGAATGCGCTCTGCAAAAAGAGTCCCTCGTGGCTGAATGCCTAGCAAAACTGTATCCGAAAAATCGGAATAATTCTCAATAAGCTGTTCACAAAGACGGCTTACCGTAAGGTCTAATAAATCGGAGGAAAAAAGTAATCTTTTCATTTTTGTGGTATTTTTCGTCGTTGGTGGGGACACCAACAATGGCGTAGATTAGTGATAAATGAATAAAAAAACTCAATGAAATTACTGGTAACCATTTACTGGAAACTGAAAAAATCTATTCCCAAAGTTTATACAGTTCCAATTCTACTTTTTTCTTAAAAAATATTTTTGTGGTTTCTTCGAATGACTTAGTAAGGTCAGAAACATAAAACACATCTTCTTTTGTAGAATATGGATTGAGTAAATTATTTTGTTCTAAAAAGATACGAACTTCTTCGGCTACAATAAAAGAACCATCTATAATTTCAACTTTCTGGGTAAAATTTTCTTGAAAAAATAGCTCAATATCTTTTTTTATGAGTGGGTAATGCGTACAACCCAAAATTAGACCTTCAATATTTTGTAATGATTCATCAGACAAATATTCTGCAATGACGGACTTACTGACCGTATTATTGAAAAAGCCTTCCTCAATCATAGAAGCTAAAAGAGGTGTTGCTAAGGACGACAAAGATACATTTTTGTTGGCTTGATTTATTTTTTGAAGATAGGCGTTGGAGTTGATAGTTTGGCGTGTGCCGATAAGACCTATGTTTTTTCCATCAAATCGATTTGCAACATAATTAACAACAGGTTGGATGACATCAATTACCTTAGCTCTTGTGGCAGTATATTCTTTGATAAGCTCAAAAGCAGCAGCCGATGCCGAATTACAAGCAAAGAGAATAACTTTACAGTTATGTTTGAGTAAAAAATCTACTGCTTTTATAGAGTAGGCTTGCAGTGCTGCCGTAGATTTATCTCCGTAGGGAAGATGTGCTATATCTCCAAAATAGATGATTTGTTCGTGTGGAAGAAGTTTTTTGACAGCATGTGCTACCGTAAGTCCTCCAATCCCACTGTCAAAAATTCCTATTGGGTTGGTATGTTTGGTATCTTGAAGATACATTTTTAAGGTGTCGTTTTCTGACATTGATTCTTGAATCTACTTTTTAAAATGGAGTAGGAATAAAGTGTGAAATTACGATTATTTTTTACTTCTAAAAAGCATCTTCCAAATGTAGAATTTCTTTTAGATTATCTTTTTCAAAAAGAATTGAAATTATATCGAACTGAATGAAGCCTTTGAACTCTTTGTCTGTTTTTTCTTCATACTCTTCTAAAAATAGTTCTGCTGTTTCTGAAATTTTATCAGCTTGTGCTTCACTCACAAAAGATTCTGGATTGCCAAAATCGTTGTTCTTACGGGTTTTTACTTCTATAAAATGAATAACATTTTTTTTTCTTACAATAATATCTATTTCTCCTCTGTTTGCTTTAAAGTTGGTGGCAAGCAATAAAAAACCTTTCTCTTTCAAGAAAGATACAGCTATTTCTTCTCCTTTTTTTCCAGTAGTTTGTTTTTGGGTAGGTAAAGATGTTTTGCTCATAAATTTTTATTTTTCCACTAATTTATACTGACAAGACAGACAGGTGTGGGGATTTATCTTTTTCTAACATCTAATGAGTTAAAACTTATTCTATCTGGGATTTTTCCTTGACATGGACGATATGCCAAAAGCGTAACTGAGTGGCGTGGATATATAGCTGTTTGGATTCTTCCTTGGAGGTTCATTTTACTCTCTCCCTCACATCCAAAAGAAGGTGTAAAGCTCACTTTTACTTCATATTGATTGGTGTTTCGAAGGCGCACAAGCGTATTATAACGAGTGTCGTACATAGAACTTCGATGTTGGATATAAAATTCTACACCTGCTTCTTTTTGAAACAACATCCACCGATTGACAGGGATAGGGTCTAGGGTTTTGGGAACTGAACTGGAAAGAAACAGTACCGAAAAAAAGCAGAAAAGGAGTAATGTAAAATTAGACTTCATGAGTTGTTGTAGGCTTGTGGTAAGTTTTTGAAAGTTATCAATATCATTTATCCAACAAATGATTGCATTTGTTGAAGAGTTGTTAAATCTTTGATTATCAATACTTATCAAGTAATTCAAAATTGCAAAAAATAAGCCTAACTCAAATTGTTTTCTCTAAAGATGTTGAAAATGCTGATGAGAAAGGAATCTTTTATCTAAAAATAATGCACTTATCATCAGATTCAAATAATTGCCAAAATAACAGCACTACCAAAAAAGTTCCCTAATCAGCCTAAAAATAAATATTCAGAATAGATACAAATAAGCATAGAAGCTACAAATAATCTATAATGGGGGAATTAATAGTAGGTTAGGTAAGTTATGATTTAGTTGGCTAGTACGAAAAATGAGAAAGTCAGCTTCTTTTAATTAATATCCTATTCAATTTTAACTACTATCATCATGACTCCTTTATTTACAAAACATCAAACCTCCCAAAATCAGCCTAAATTCAAAACAACAAAGGAAATTCTTGAAAACCTTTATCTTCAGAAAGCAAAGCATGAAAAACAATTCTTTGATTATGAGAAAGAACTTGAAGGGATTCAGTTTCGAATTTTGGAAATTAGAGAGCATCAAAAACATCATAAAGAGAAAGTCTTTGCTTTGGAAAAGGAAATTGCAAAGTACAATAAGCCTAAACCAATAAAGCCAAAATACAACTATACCAGTTTTTATATTTTTGCAGGGCTTTTAATAGCTATTTTTATAGCTTCTCTATATTTTCTTTTTACTCATTTTATAGCTGTCTAAGTATGTAACAGATTACTCATTTTTTATATTTTTAGGGATGATACATAAGACGTATATCATCCCTAATTTTTTGCCATTTTTGAGAATACAAAAAACTACTTTGGAACTTCTCCTTCTTTTGCAATCGCATTTAAGACGAGTTTGTCCATAAAAGAAGGGAAGAGTTTATTTAAAAATACAGTCAGTTTTCCTTGTGTTGTCAGAATAAGAATGTTTTTTCGTTTTTTAGTAGCTTTCAAAATATGAGCAGCACACTCTTCTGAACTCATCATTTTTCCTTCATCTTTTGGCGAATCTCCTTGTGCATTTCCATTGTGTAAAAGGGCAGTATTTCTAATGTTTGAAGATGTATATCCAGGGCAAGCAATCAAAACGTGTACGTCTTCTTCAATCATTTCAGTGCGTAACGCTTCCAAAAAACCTTGCATAGCAAACTTTGAAGCTGAATATCCTGTACGAGCAGGTAGTCCTCTAAACCCTGCAATAGATGAAACGCCCACCACAGAACCTTTTGTCTTGATAATATGAGGAATACAGTATTTAGTAGCATAGACAGTTCCCCAAAAATTGATGTTCATAAGACTTTTCAAAACTGATAAATCCAAGTCTTTAAACAAAGCACGCATCGAAATACCAGCATTATTTACCAAAATGTCTATTTTTCCAAATCGTTCTACTGTCTCTTTTGCTAATATTTCATTGTCTTCTTCTTTACTAACATCCAACTGCAAGGGCAATACTTCAATATTCTGATTTTCTAAAAATTCTTGTGCTTCTTTTAGCCTTTCAGCATTTCTTCCTGTAATGACAACTTTTGCTCCTTCTCGTCCAAAGGCTTCTGCACAAGCTCTCCCAATTCCAGAAGTTCCTCCTGTAATAATGACTACTTTATCTTTTACTGATTTGCTCATAATTTGATATTCGTATTTTATTGAGCAACAAAATTAGCTAAAAATTGTGGATTCGTTTTCTGTTACGCAAACATTCATATCTATATTGGTGTTGATTGTAGTAGAGCAGAGTTAAAGTAGTTTCAACAGGCTACATTCCTCTATTTTTTGAGTTGGATGGTTATTATGAAAAAGCAGAATAATGACAACTTAGAGGAAATCAGAATTTTATTTTTTAGACTATTTTCAAGTACAAGAAGTTCTCTTTCTTTTAGTTGTTTTACTTTTTACAGACGATTTTTTATACCTATTTTTTTTAAGATAGGAGTAATTTTCTTTTTCTGTATTTTTTTAGCTTCCAAAACAAAAGCGCAAAAAGCTCCTTATTTTCCTTCATATTCTACGTCTGTTGTTACAATAGACAGTCTTGAAAAGATTGTTGATGAGCAATACAAACCGAAAAATGATACTACTTTAGCAGACAAGATTAGATATTGGGCAGAAAAACGAAAACTCACAAAAGAAGTAGTCAGTTGGATAATTAAACCTAAAAAAGAAGCTAATTACTGCCCACCACCCGAAGTTTTGCACTATCCAGATTGGAAAACACAAGAAGGAAAAATAATTGGAAATATTAGTGTCAGAACATTAGATGTTTTTGGTGCAAAAGCTACTGATACTCTAAGAAAAACGAAAAATTGGCTAGAAAGAGCAGGTAATACACTACACATTAAGACGCACAGTGGAGTTGTAAAAAGACGTTATCTACTTTTTGAAGAAGGAGAAAAACTAAATCCAGATTTGATAAGAGATACAGAGCGAATTTTGAGACAATTAAATTCTATTGCTGATGCTCGTATTTATGTAAACTCAAGAACAGTTGAAGATGGAACACAAAGTGATACAGTAGATATTGAAATCATTACACAAGATATTTGGTCGATGCTTCCAAGTGCTGGAGCGTATGGACTAGATGGTGGTTGGGTAGAGCTTCAAGAGCGAAATTTCTTAGGTTTTGGACACACTTTAGGAGGCAGAATTATCTACAGACCTAATACTGAACAAGAGTTTGGACATCAAGCTAATTTTGAATCAGCTTATTTAGGAAATTCTTTTTCTGTTTTGAGTGCTGATTATCAGAATACCTACGAACACAAAAGATATAATACAGCTTTAGAACGTCGGTTTCTATCTCCTAATATGCGTTGGGCAGGTGGTGCAGAAGCTGGATATAGACGTTGGTTGGCTCGCCCACTGTTAGAAAGTGATACGCTTACTGCTGATTTTTTTTATAGTTATTTGCTTACAGACGGATGGGGAGCGTATTCTTTTCCTATCAAAACCAAAAATGGCAGACTCTCGCTCATTACGGCTGCTCGTTTTACAAATTATTATTTTCTAACTCGCCCAGAGATAAGTACAGATACAAATCTCTTATATCAAAATCAGACACAAATGCTTTTGAGTGTTGGACTAACAAAAAGAAATTATCAGAGAGATTATATGATTTATGGTTTTGGAAGAACTGAAGATATTCCGATTGGTAGGCGTGCTGTCTTGACTTTTGGAAAATCAAATACTGATTTAGAGACACGATATTATGCAGGTGTAGAAGTTAGCAAAGGCATCAAGACAAAAAAAATAGGCTATTTGCGTGCTTCAATGGCATTTGGTTCATACATAACCAATACAAGGGAGTTAGAACAAGGGACTTTCGAATCTAAATTTACTTATTTTACACCACTCATTTGTTTAGGCAAGTGGCGATTAAGACAATTTCTAAGAGGGCGCTATACAAAGGGAATTAATCGTTTTGATAGAGAATTTAATGATATAAATAGGAATGCAGGTATTTGGGGGATGCAAAATGACCAACTCAAAGGAACAGAAGTTGGGGTTTTAGGAACAGAGAGTGTTTTCTTTACGCCTTGGCAACTGTTAGATTTTCAATGGGCATTTTTTGTGCGTGCAGATGTGGGAGTGGCTACATTTACTAATTCTATTTCAGAAAGTCCTATTTTTCAAGGTTATAATATTGGTTTTAGAATCTATAATGAGCGTTTTACCTTCAATATGCTTCAAATTCGTTTTGGAGTTTACACAGGTTTTGCTGATGCACCTTTTCATATTCAAACAGTTATTGATAATGTACCACGCCTTCGCATAGAAGATTTTGATATAGAACGACCAGAAACTATTCATTTTCATAATGGAAATGAAGGACGTTAGAGCATTTTTGATTCAAATGCTTATCTTCATAAAAAAATACTTTTATGAGAAAATACTTAAAACTCGGTTTTTATGTTGGATTGGTACTGCTCCTTATGATGTTTCTGCTTAGTATTTCTCCATTGAGTTTAGCCTCTTTACACCTTCAAATAATGTATTGGCAACTTTGCTTTTACGGTTTTGTTGTGGTAAGTATTCTTTGCTTGTATCTCATAATTAGCTCAAACGATACTAATTCAAGGTTTATGGGTATTTTTATGACAATCTTGATACTTCTAATCACAGGAGGTCTTATCTATTCCTCTAAGCCTTCACGAAATAGCAAAAGAAGAGAAGGAATTTTTTATAATAGGTATTGTATCAAAAAAAGAAAAGTGTTGATAGAAAATTATTTGATTTGGTATGAGGAAGTTTGTAATTGAGCTAAGTCAATGAAATGCTTCTAATTTTTCATTTTAAATAATTGCAATTCAGAAAAAAAGACCTTACCTTTGCAATTCTATTCAAAAGAGTAAAGGCTTGAAAATGAGACTTCTCTGCAAATTATATTTTTATTTGATATTACAAGTTTCAGATAAAGTGTAGATAAAAATTCGTTTAGAGACGATGCAAACTCTAAAAAACACATTTTTTCTTCATTTATAATTTTACATTCGTTTTCAACCACTATTTATTTCTTTTAAAATACAACTCGTATTTCATTTATATTTACAACTTAGAAAAGCAAATAACCAATAGTTTTTGTTTTTACTATAAATTTTATTCATTATGGCACGAGTGTGTGATATCACTGGCAAAAGAACACAAGTAGGAAACAACGTTTCTCACGCAAATAATAAAACAAAACGTAAATTCTATCCAAACTTACAGAAAAAGCGTTTTTATATTGCTGAGCAAGACCGTTTTGTAACACTTAAAGTTTCTACTTCTGCAATCCGTACTATCAGTAAAAACGGAATCCTTCCTACAATGCGTAAGGCAGTAGCACAAGGACACTTGCATAAAAGTTTTTTAGAGCCTGCTCAAGAAGCATAGGCTACATTAAAAATATAACTTTACATCTCTACTTTTAAAACTAATAAAATTTGGAGTTTTAGAAGTTAATTTTATTATCATTATGGCTAAGAAAGGCAACCGAGTACAAGTGATTTTGGAATGTACTGAACACAAAACATCTGGTGTGGCAGGAACTTCTCGTTATATCACTACAAAAAACCGTAAGAATGTAACTGAGCGTTTGGAATTGAAAAAATACAACCCAATCCTTAAAAAACATACGGTACACAGAGAGATTAAGTAATTTATATTTATTCTCATATATGGATTTTGGCATTGCCAATTATCCATTAAATAAAGTATTCACTCTTTTAAGTTTTATATATTATGGCTAAGAAAGTAGTAGCAACCCTGAAAAAAGAAGGCGGTCAGAAATGGGCTAAAGTAATCCGTACTGTTCGTTCAGAAAAAACAGGTGCATACACGTTCAAGGAAGAAATCGTTCCTGAACAAATGGTACAAGAAGTAATGAACCGCAAGAGCTAAGAACATTTGTCAATAGCTTTTTAGTTTATTTATACTTCAATAGTCCCTACAATGGTATTTCTCAAAACAAAAGACTAAAAAAGTCCCGTTACAGAAATGTTTTATAGGGGCTTTTTTTCATTTTCTATACTTTCTGATACAAAGAATATAAATACAAATGCGTATTTTTGTCTTTTGATTGTAAGGATAAGGTATTCCTTATCTCTATAAATAAGATTACAAAAAATATCTTTTGTTATCAATTACCCTGCTTTTCTAACCATTTTCGAACAAATACTATGTCTATTTTCAAGAAATTTTTTACCAAAGAACAAAAACAAACCTTAGACAAAGGTCTTGAAAAATCAAAATCTAATTTTTTTGATAAAATTGGAAAAGCCATTGCAGGAAAGTCAAAAGTTGATGATGATGTTTTGGACGAACTTGAAAATATTTTAGTAGCTTCTGACGTAGGTGTAGATACGACGGTCAAGATTATCAACCGTATTGAAGAGCGTGTGGCTAAAGATAAATATACCACAACTTCAGAACTAGACAGAATTTTGAGGGAAGAGATTGCAGCCCTTTTGGCAGAAAATAATTCTTCTGATGTCAAAAACTATGACCTTCCAAATATAAAGCCTTATGTTCTACTTGTAGTAGGAGTAAATGGGGTAGGAAAAACAACAACTATTGGAAAACTAGCTGCAAAATATAAAGCCTCTGGTAAGAAAGTATTGTTAGGAGCTGCTGATACGTTCCGTGCTGCTGCTGTCGACCAACTGATTGAATGGGGAAGAAGAGTAGATGTTCCTGTAGTTTCTAAAGGAATGAACGTTCACCCTGCAACTGTGGCTTACGAAGCTGTTGAGGAAGGAATTAGACAAAATGCAGATATCGTAATCATTGATACAGCAGGGCGTTTACAGACTAAAGTAAACCTTATGAATGAGCTAACAAAAGTTCATAAAGTTATCAAAAAACATATTCCAGAAGCTCCACACGAAGTAATGCTCGTTTTAGATGGAAGTACAGGACAAAATGCTTTTATACAAGCCAAAGAATTTACTAAAGCTACAGAAGTAACCTCACTAGCTATAACCAAGTTAGACGGAACAGCAAAAGGTGGCGTTGTGATAGGAATATCTGACCAGTTCCAAATTCCTGTAAAGTATATTGGTGTAGGAGAAAAAGTAGAAGACTTACAAGTCTTTAATAAACAAGAGTTTGTAGAATCTTTCTTTACAAGAAGGTAGAGGATTGATAAATTTAGTAAGAATTAAAATACTAATGCAATTTGAAGGAACTCAAAAAAAAGATTCTGACAAAAAATCTGCTTTGAAAGCATAATCTATTGAATTAAAGGCTTTTTAATTGTTGTAATTCAAGATAAAATGATTATTTTTGCAGTTCGTTTTAGAGTTTTGTATTCCATACAGACTTTATTAGAAAAGTTTTAAATTAAATTTATAGGGTAAGTGGCGCAATCCTCTTACATAAAACTGTTTATACAATGAAAAAAGACATTCACCCAGAATACCGTGAAGTAGTATTTTTAGATACTTCTAGCGAATTCAAATTTTTGACTCGCTCTACTATACAGACAAAAGAAACTATCACTTGGGAAGATGGAAACGAATATCCATTAGTAAAAGTAGAGGTTAGTTCTGCTTCTCACCCATTCTACACAGGTGGAAAAGGAAACTTTGGTAAGGCTACTGGACGTGTTGAACGCTTCAACCGTCGTTATAAGCGTACTGAAAAGAAAGAAGAATCTACTGAAAAGTAATTTACCTTCTCTTTTAATCATAAAAAAGCCTCAAATTCTTTCAAATTTGAGGCTTTTTTGTCTTGATATTTTTTTACTTTCTTTTATATGTTGTTACGCTCATTAGGCTACTAGAAGCGTCTGTTAGTATTAAAATTTCTGGACATACATCTAAAAAATAATCCCTTTCTATATTACCAGCATTCAGCCAAGTTGTAGTAAATTGTCCTTGTGTGGTATCTGATGATTCTAAGAGTCTGTATTCCCAAATTCCTGTAGCTTGCCCATTTTCTAGTTCTTCTACACTTTGTCCTAGACTAAATACTAAAGACATTGTTTTTCCTTCGCTTTCAGGTGTAATTATAATTTCGCCATTTCGTCCTTGACTACGTGATTCTACCCATTCCCAAGCACTTTCAGAAAGAATAGCATTTGCTTCTGATAATTCACCTACAGAAGTTTCACAAGTTATTACTTCTTGCATTTCGTCCTCATCTTTGTCTCCACAAGCTGTAAAAGTAAATAAAGTAGAGAACAGTAA
Organism: Bernardetia sp.; assembly: GCF_020630935.1. Taxonomy (NCBI): domain Bacteria; kingdom Pseudomonadati; phylum Bacteroidota; class Cytophagia; order Cytophagales; family Bernardetiaceae; genus Bernardetia; species Bernardetia sp. Next base: position 29,339 of record NZ_JAHDIG010000004.1, on the reverse strand, counting down.
GATATAAAGTGAATAATTCATTAATTTTTTCATTTTAGTTTTAGTGATTTATATTTAAGAGGGTTGATTTTTAATGTGCTTGTATTTCAAAAATTATGCTATAAAAAAACACCCAACATTATCTGTTAGGTGTTTTTGTTTGTGATTTATTTCATTAGAATACTTTTCTATTCTTTGATAAACTTAATCGTTTCTACTTCACGACCATTATTCACACTCAAGATATACATTCCTTTAGGAAGTTTTGAGATATTGATAGCCGTTTCTTGAGAAGCTAGTGTTTGTCTAACAAGTTGTGCTCCAGTTACACTGTAAATAGTAACTTCTGAATCTGTACTGAAGTATCCTAAACGAACATTCAATGTAGAGTTTGCAGGGTTAGGGAAAGCTACAAAAGCAACGCTCTCATCTTTCAATCCATTTCCAAATCTTGCTTCTTGTGCTCTATCTTCATTGTGGAATGCTGTTGGAGCAGGATTAATTCTGTTTGAAGAACCAATTACTACTGTGTAATCTTCAACTTCACCATAAGAGAATGTTTCACAAGAGCTTGCATTTGCATTATACTTCATTGTTACACGCATACGAGTTGAACCATTTTGAGCAGAAGAAGGAACTGTGAACGAACCACTTACAGATGAACTTGTTGTTTTTGCACGAGAGTAAACTAACTCACCTGAATCGTTGAAGTCTCCATCTTGGTTATAGTCAATCCATACATTGTATGCTTCGCTATATGTTCTTCCAGACCAAGCTGGATTGATAGTGATGTTGTAGCTAGTACCTTTAGCAAGTGATGTAGAAAGGTTAGTAAAGTCTGCATATCCACCGTTTGCACCAGAGTTATTGTCAATAGAACCTACACGTACTCTCTGAATCCATTCATCAGCAACGCTGTTTCCTTTAGAAGAACAGTAAGATACAACTGGAGCAGAAGAAGTAGTTACGAATGAGCTTGAAGAATATGCACTACTTACTGAACAGTTTGCACGTACTTGATACTCATATTGAGTAGAAGGACTAGCACCAGTAAGGTTTAAAGATGTTGAAGTTGAATTGTTTGTAGTCCAAGAAGAAGTACCTGCTGCACGAACACGAACATCGTAAGAATTTGCACCTGAAACAGAAGACCAAGAAACTGTGAATGAACTGCTAGTTACAGAAGAAGAAGAAAGTCCAGAAGGAACGCCACAAGAAGGAGTAGAACCACCTGTAATATTTACTGTATAATCTTCAACTTCACCATAAGAGAATGTTTCACAAGAAGTCTGTGCGCCATTATATTTCATAGATACACGCATACGAGTAGAACCAGTTGCTGCACTTGAAGGAATAGAAAGAGTTCCATTTACAGTTGTGCTACTTAAAGAACCAGCATCAAATACTAATTCGCCTGCGTCGTCAAAATCGTTGTCTTTGTTGAAATCAATCCATACTTTCCAGTATTCGTTATATGTACTGCTACCAAAACCTGGAGTCAGTGTAATTGCGTTATTACTTCCTTGAGCAAGGCTTACAGAAGATGAAGTAAAATCTGCATATCCACCATTATTGCTACTTGTTTTGTTCAATGAACCAACTTTTACACCTGCAATCCACTCATAGCTTGCATCACTTCCTTTAGATGCACAGTAAGACGTAGTAGGAGGAGGTGTTGTACCACCTGATACTAAGTCAGAACGGAAACCACCTGCATCAAGAACAGCACGCATACGGTTCTTCTGACCTGTTGTGAACATATACATACAAGCATCGTTTGTATAATCCATATAGTTCATAAACATATCACTTGTAAAACCACCATTGTTTGAACAAGATTTTGAAGGATAAGAAGGACAACCTCCATTTGAAGCAGCAGCAATAGGTGTATCACTTACATAATCATCAGCACTACAGTTACCATCTCCCCAAATGTGGCGAAGGTTTAACCAGTGTCCAACTTCGTGAGTAGCAGTACGTCCTTTATTAAAAGGAGCATTTACATTTCCAGTAGAACCGAAAGCAGTAGTAAGAATAACAACACCGTCAGTGTTTGCAGATCCACTACCTGGGAACTGAGCATAACCCAAAATTCCACCAGACATGTTACATACCCAAATATTCAAATATTTTTGAGTATTCCAAGCATCTTTACCACCTTGAGAGCTATATTTCATTTGGTCATTTGTACCAAATGCACTTACACTTGTTTGTGTACGAGTAACACCACTTGTAGCATTTCCGTTAGGGTCTGTTGTTGCCAAAACAAATTCGATTTCAGTATCAGCTACTGAACCAGCAAACTCTGAAGGAGTAAGAGTGTAGTCACTATTTGTTCTTCTAAAGTCAGCATTCAATACATCAATTTGAGATTGAATTTGTGCTTGACTTACATTCTGAGCAGAAGTATTATAAAGTACGTGTACTACAACTGGAATTGTGTAAACCTCTGCTTCTGTACGTTGATTTCTTTGGTTTTGAATATAGTTTTGCGTAAATGTTTCAATGTTACGCATTGTTTGCTTTGCTTCTGGATTGATAGAAAGCAAACGTTCTAAGTTTTCATCTGCATGACAAGAACGACCTTTATGACCGTGTGAATCTTGAGCGAATGATGTCGAACTTGCAAGCATTCCTATGCCGAATCCGAAGCTAAAAAGTGTGTTTTTAATTGTTTTTGTAGAAATCATTTTATTTTCTGTAAAAATTAAAGGGGAAATGAATATTTAGTTAAATATGTTAATTGTTGAGTTAAATCCTTTGCTAAACCTTACTCTTGAAGGCATTGCAAACATACGGTACTTTTTTAGAAAAACAAAATTTGGGTAAATCATTTTTTATCGGTATAAAAATCATTTTTTAATGTTTATTCAAAATTTTTAAAACAAAAATACTGCAATAAACCAAATAATATTCTGTAATAGCTTTTTTTTTACGCTCATTCCAAATAATATTTTATATTGTTAAAATCTTTTTTTGCAGAAAAAAAACTCTATTTTTTTAAGAAAATCAGAATTTTATAACTTTTTAGATTAAAAAATGGCTTTTGGTGATTAAAAGTTACTCGTAAATGCAACTTTGTTGCAAATAAAAACTACCTAATTTGTAACCTTCAAGCAGAAGATTCCGTAAGGAAAAATTAGCGCAAAACTTCAAAATACTCTCTACCTTGTGGTTTCTTTCAAAAAAACTTCTACCACAATACATTTATTTTCAAAAAATATAATAGCAAAATAATATATCGTTATTGAGTGTATATGTCTCTACCCAATCCGACTTATTATAATGAAGAAATTTGTTCTTTTAGTTTTGTATTTGACTTTTCCATTCCTATTACTACAAGCACAAATAACATCTGATATTGTACAAAAGACTGTCTATGAGAATCATATTTCTTATCAAAAGACTCTTTGGCGCAGAGTGTCATTAAAGGAAAAGCAAAATCAGCCTTTTTTTATAGAAGAAAATGAAATCACAAAATTAATTATCACAGGGGTGCGTGATGGAAAACTACAGCCTTACGATAGTCGTGATTTGAAAACTGAAATGTCGTCAGAACATTTTGAAGAAAACATGACTGTTCCACAGGAAATGCCTTGTTATTTGACTGAAGATATAGGACTTGAACCAGAGACTATTATTTCTAATGACTGGGAAGCAGAAGAGGAGTTAGAATCTGAATGGGAGTGGTTTAGTCCTCGTCAAATTTCTATTTTAGAAACAAAAGAGAATCTATACTTTGATAAGAGACGAGGAAAATTAATCTCTCAAATTGAAGTTATTAGCCTAATTATTCCAGCCATAGAAAACAAAACGACTGGATTAGATAAAACATTAGCTAATTTTTCGTATCAAGAGGTTATGAATTATTTGTGTGAAAGTAATTTTGTTTGGCAAGACTCACAAAATAGAGCTACTCAACTCCAAGCAAAAGAAGCCTTTGATTTGATGCTTTTGAGTGGGATTGCTGTAGAGCAGATTGACAAGAACAATTTTGGAATTATTTATCATTGCAATTACATCGATTCTGAACACAGTTTAAAAGAAGCTCATTCTTATTATAACCACCTTATAGAATATGAAAGCAATTTTTGGGAGAACTAATTTTATACTTTAAAGTCTTCAATTCCTTTCTTGATAGTTTCTACCCAATTTTTATCAATTGTTTTTATAATAATTGTTTTGAAGCCAAATTTTTCGCCTTCTATTCCGACTCCTTTCGAATCATCTATATGCAAATCAAAACCAAAAGCAGGAGGATATTTTGATGATTTAATAGTTTTCTTTTTTAAAGTGCGCTGATTTTGAAATTCGTTGATTATTTTTTCTACTCTAATTCCATAATATAAAAGCAGTAATCTAATTTTGAATGTACTTCTAAATGAAGTAGTGTAGATATGAATGTGGTGTCCTTGTTTTTGTAAGGCAGAAATAAGCAATGCTGAATCCTTACGAATAGGCTCAATTCCTAGTAGTTTTGCTAACCAGTTTCTGTGTTCCGATTCAAATTCGTTTCCATGTGGAATAAGTGTGCTGTCTAAATCGAAACTAATGTCCATTTCTATTATAATGTTATCAAAAATCCAACAAACAATAAGAACATAATCACAGTGATTGCCCAGTAATAATTCCTGTTTTTTATGATGATTCCAGCAAAAGCAAGCAGAGCAGCACCTCCTTTGATATAATTCTTTATACTCCAAAACTCATATTCTTCAAAAATAATAGAGTTGAGAATCATTGCTGTAAACAAAAGACCATATAAAAAGGAAATTATGGGAGCTTGTTTTTGAAAATAACGTTCCAAATCAAAAGTATCCTTTTCATATCTACTATCACTTACTTTGGGAAATAGGAATACACAAACGAGATAAAGAAGTAAAGGTAAGGCAAGGGAGTAATAGTAGTAATAAATATTTTTTCCAATAAATTCGTTATTTGTCCAAGTTCCCCACCAAATCAAGATAGAAACTAAAAAAGTGAGAAAAGACCAAATAACTGGAATAAAGTCAAAATGAATCTGAGAACGATAACGCATAAAGTTTCCCCATCCCATAAAAAACTCAGCTACAATAAAACCAAAAATAATGGCATTAAAGACAGCCAAATATTCAATTCTTGAAAAACCTTCAATTTGGTTGGGTAATGTATTTTGAAGAAAAAATATCATACAGTTATGGTAGCATCTTCATTTCCACTTCTGATTATGCCACGTTTTGCATTTTTAATAAACTCTACAATCTGATTTTTTTCTGGTGTTGAAGGTTCTAGCTCTTCTATTTGTTTGAGAGCTTCTTGTGTATTAAGCCCAGCAGAGTAAATAAGACGATAGATTTCTCTAAGTTCTGCTGTTTTGTCAGCATCAAAACCACGTCTGCGTAAACCTACAATATTAATTCCTGCATACGAAAGAGGTTCACGCCCAGCACGAATATAAGGAGGTACATCTTTTCTAACTAACGAACCACCTGCAATCATGGCATGCGCTCCAATCTTCACAAACTGTAAGACAGCACTTGTTCCTCCAATGATGGCAAAATCTTCTACCACTACATGCCCAGCCAGTTGAACACCATTTACTAAAATACAATTATTTCCTACAATGCAGTCATGAGCAATATGTACATACGCCATAATCAAAGCATTATTACCTACCGTCGTTTGCATTCTATCATCTGTACCTTTATTGATGGTTGCAAATTCTCTGATAGTAGTATTGTCTCCGATGATAGTAAGTGTTTTTTCCCCCTTATATTTCAAATCTTGAGGGTCTCCAGAAATAACAGCTCCTGGGTAGATTTTACAGTTTTTTCCAATTCTAGCACCATCCATGATAACTGCATTGGCAGCAATCCAAGTTCCTTCCCCTATTTCTACATCTCCATAAATAGTTGCAAAAGGTTCGATGGTTACATTTTCTGCAATCTTTGCGTTGGGGTGTATATTAGTGTTCGGATATTTCATTTGTATGCTGAAGTTGTGTGAAAACAGATGAGTAGTTTTGTATAGTATAGTGCAAAATTAGAACAAAGTTAAATCATTACAGACAATTTAACTAAAAAATTAAAAGCTATACAAAACAATAAACACAAATTTACAAATTTGTTTAGTTACTTATCTATTTTAACTTGATTTATCAGACTAGGTTGTATTGATTTTTATAGCAATAGAAAACTTTCATAATGAGTTGAATATTAGGATTATAAAATGTTTAATAATCATCTCCTTCGCCTTCTTCTTCTTGTATTTTTTGCTCTAGTGGAGTTCCTTTAACATAGAGCTTTTTAAGACTTTGTTTTTTAAGCTCTTCTGCTACTTCCATAGTCTCTAATTTTGTATCTATCAGAATAAGAGTTTCTAAATTTTTACAATTTCTAATAGGAGTGAGGTCTGCGACTTCTGTTTTTTGAGCATCTAAAATTTGTAAATTAGGTTTGTTTTCTAAACCTTCTAGTGTCTTGATTTGAGTTTCCCCACAAAAAAGTTTTTCTAATTTTCCTAATTCAGATAAAGGTTTCAAAGTCTTAATTTCTGTTTGATAAACATACAAATCTTTTATATTCGTTAGGTTTTCAATGCCTTTGAGTGAAGTTATTTGCGTCTCTCCTGTTTCTAAAAGCTCTAGTTTTGTAGCATTTTTTAGAGACGAAATATTTTTAATTTTGGTTTTATTGAGGAATAATTTTTTCAAGTGAATTAACTCTTCTAGCACATCAATTTTTTCAACATCAGTTTCTGAAATAGATAAAATTTCTAAATTCTTAGCATTTTCCAGTGAGCTAATATCATTAATTTTTGTATCATTGAGTTGTGCTTCTGTAAGCTGTGTCATAGTTGAAAGTGCAGAAATATCGCTTACTTTCGTATTTCCCAAACCTATTACACGCAAATTGACAAGGCTCTTGAGTTTTGAAATATCTTCCACTTGTGTCCAGTTTAGATACAACTCTTCCAAATTAGTGAGTTTAGAAAGCGATGAAACATCACTGACAGGAGTACGCCACGCCAAAATAGATTTCAAATTTTTGAGCTTTGCAAGAGGTGAAAAGTCTTTAATTCCAGTTGCTGTAAAACTCACTTTTTCTAAGTTTTCTAAATTTTTTAGTGCAGAAATATCTTTGACTTTTGTGTAAGCAATATAAATACGCTCCAAACTAGAAACAGAACTCAGTGGCGAAATATCACTCACGCCAGTTCCTGAAAGAGATAATTTTTTAAGATTTTTGAGAGAAGAAAGCGATGTAACAGAATTGATACCAGCACATTTTTGTACCCAAATTTCTTCTAAGTTGTCTAGTTTTGAAATAGGAGAAAAATCTGAAAGAAGCGTGCGCTCTGCATCTAACTTTCGAAGGTTTTTGGCATTTTTTAGTGGCTCTAACGAACTGACAGGACAATAAGAAAAGTTTACTTCCTCCAAAAAGGGTAAATCTTTCAAGGGTTCAATATCCAAAATCAGACTGTTGTAATGTTCTTTTGTTCCAGAACAATCTATTTTTTTGAGATTATAGATTTTTTCTAAATTTTGAGAAGTTGGAACGCTATCTATTTCATGATTGTATCTAAAATAAAGTTTCCAGCCGTCATTCAAATCATTCCACCATTTCTGATTGATGTTGTTTTGTTGAGAAAATGCAGAAAAGGAAAATAATGTACAGAAAGAAAACAGAATAAAAAAACGAGTGTTTTTCATATAATTTTAATGTAGAACACGCTCTAGCGTGTGATTTTATATTTGAAGATTAGCTTATTAGGTATAATTCTATCCTAACGACGAAATTTTGATATATTTTATGTTGTTGGAAATTTGATGCCAAAATCAAATTACACTTATGAAATCACAAAGGGCTGAGGCGAAAAACATAGAATAAAAATAATAAAAGTAATCACACCCAAAATCATTCTTCCTTTTGTGAGTGGGGTAACTTGATTTTGTGTCGGTGGGTGTGAAAGTCCTAAAATTCTACCTAAAAGGAAACCAAAAGCCAACCAACCGTAATACCCCTGTGCCTCTGGAAAAACACTTACAAACAAAAACTGAAAAGCATAAATTCCTAGAGCAAACACTACTGCCGTAATAGGTCTTTCTGTGTTTTTTAGATAAATGATATATAAAAAGAAGAGGTAAAAAATGCTATATAATGCAATATCTTCAATAGGGTCTTGTGGGGAAATAAGCCCTAACCCTGCATAGGTTAAGAAAATAGTAAACATTCCCATCGATATTTTTTTGTGCCATTTTTCTCCAAACATCGCATACAAAACATGTCCACCATCTAGTTGCCCAATCGGCATCAGATTTAAAGCTGTAAAAAATAAAGCTAAATAACCTGCTAATATAAAAGGGTAATGAAAAATTTCTCTATTGTTAGGTACCCATTCTGGATTTGGAGCAACATAATTTTTGAAAAATTCAAATAAAAGATTTGTCCCTAGCTCCATATTTGCACCTTCTGGAATAGACTTATAGACATGAGAAGCATAATCCAAACCATATTTCTGCCACGACGGATGCGCTACTTCAATTACATATTCTGGAGAAGGAAGATTCAAAAAACCATAAAATAAAACACCCAAAGCAATCACAAAACCAGCCAAAGGACCTGCTACGCCTACATCGAAAAGTGATTTATGAGAAGTAAAGGGAGATTCTATTTTGATAAATGCACCCATCGTTCCGATAGTAGAAGGCATTCCCAAAAAACCCAACCACATTGGAATATAAAATGGTAACGAAGCACGAATATTGTGATATTTGGCTGCAAAATAATGTCCGAACTCATGAACAGTCAAGATTCCCAAAAAAGGAATAGAATATGACAAGCCAGCTACAAACGCCTCTAAACCAAGTCCTCCACTTCCCAAGCCTGCAAAACCATCAGCATCAAAGAGCAGAGCTATAAAGCTTTTTTCTCCAAAAATCCATTCTGCACCAGCAAGTGTCGTTGCTATGAAAGTAATAACAAAAAGTAAAATATGTAACCAATATTTAGGTTTTCGCTTTTTATAACTAACTTCTTCATATAAAAATGGATTAGCAGCATCGCTATCTGTTTCGTAGTTGAGATAAGAAGGAGAATTTGGGTTTTCGTCTTGCATGCTTTTATTTTATACGTATTTCTTGATTTTATGAATACTTGTTTTTCTAGGGTAAAGTTTTGGGTTCGCTTCTTTACTTTCTTCCTTTTATTATTTTTTAATACAGAAAAAATACTTGCTCAAATAGAGGTTTCTGTATCTTATCAAAATTCCTTTGAAGAGAAATTACCGAATTTAGAACTTCCCAAACGATTAAAGTCTTTTTTAGAACTACACCAACTCTCTACAAATGTACTTCAAAATTTACAGAATGAAGGCTACTGGAATGCAAAATTAGTTACCCTAGACAGTACAAATCAAAATAATAGGAAAAACATAGTCTTGACAATTGACTTAGGGAAACGAACTTTTTGGAAAGAATTACGCACAAAATCAGTTCCTACTTTAATAGAGAAAAACATTATTTCAGATTTTAGGAGAAAAGATTTTCTAAAAAAAATATCCAAAAACAGTAAAAATATACCTGTTAGGAGTTCAGATATAAAGAAATTACAAGAAGCTATTCTGAATTATTCCCAAAACAATGGCTATCCAATGGCAAGAACAAGTTTGGATAGTGTAGAAGTCGAAGAAACTGACAAGCGACGTTATTTTTCAGCAAGTTTGGTATATGAGTCTGGTTCTCTTATTCAATTTGATTCGATAATTGTTGATGGAGATGCTAAAATCAAGAAAAGTTTTTTGATGAACTATTTACATATTTCAGAAGGAAAAATATATGAGGAAAACACAGTCAAAAATGCTATACGACTTCTCAAAACAATGCCGTATTTAAAGTTAAATGGAAAGCCAAATGTAGAATTTCGTTATGATAGAGCTTATTTGAGATTGCCTTTGAAAAAAGTAAAAAGTAGTCAGTTTGATGGGGTAATAGGTTTTTTACCAAGAAACCAAACCACAGGAGGAGGGCAAAATACAAATGGTTCAAATCTACTCTTGACAGGACAAGTGCAACTACATCTTGTCAATCCATTTGGAGCAGGAAAAACGATTGCTTTCGAATGGCAACGCATTCGCCCAGCCTCTCAAACTCTTTTTGCCAACTATGAGCATCCTAATTTCTTGAAAACAAGCCTTGAAATAGGAGGGAATTTCAATTTTATCAAAGAAGATTCTACCTTTTCTACTGTTGAAAGGCGTGCAAATATAGCTTATCCCAGTCCAAAAATGGGCAAAATCGGCTTTTTTACTTCACTACTGACTACTAATCGAACAGGTATTATACGAAACGCTGATACAGCTAATGTTCCGACAGCCGACAGTCGTTTTTGGCACTATGGCATTTCATATTCTTACAATACCTTAGACGATATTTTTTTTCCAAGAAAAGGTTTTCAAATCCAAACAGAAATTTCTACTGGCAATAAAAATTTTACAGATTCACTAAGCCGAAGCCGAATTTCTGATACGCCTTCAGATGAAGATTTTCGCAATCCACAACTTAAATTTATTTCTGATATAAATCTGTATTTCAAAGTGAATAATAATTCATCTCTTCGTTTTCGGACGCAAGTTCAGTTTATAGAAAGCAAAGATTTATTTTTGAATGAACTTTTGAGAGTAGGAGGTTTGCAAAATCTTCGTGGGTTTGACCCCAATAGTTTTTTTGTATCTCGCTACGGACTTTTAGGAGCAGAATGGCGTTTTTATTTCGAAGAGCGTTCTTATTTGATGGCTTTTGCAGAACAGGCAGCCATCCGTGCTTACACACGCCGAAATGAACCGTATTTAGATTTACCTACTTCAGCTGGTGCAGGAATTAGCTTTTCCACCAAAACAGGTGTTTTTTATTTTATCTTTGCTATGGGAAACTCCAAAACACAACCTATTTCTGTTGTCAATTCAAAAATTCATTTTGGTTTGGTAAGTCAGTTTTAATTATTTTTTCACGCCAAACCCCTAATTTTGTGTTTTCATTCTTATAAATTAAATATAAAATCATAATTAGCTACGCTGATTGTTACACAATTCTAAACTGATTATATGATAGACAAAGTTATTCCCTTTGATACCAAGTTGTTATTTACAATAATTCTTATTCTAATTGTAGCAGGGGTTGCTTCACGCTTGGCAAAATCAGCTATAAATAAGCATCTTAGAAATATTGAAGACTCACAAGAGTCTAAAGATTACGACAATGCTACTCGTCTTCGTTTTCTCAAAAATGGAGTAAACTTTATTATTGTTATTGTCAGCATTTTACTCATTACTTATACCATTCCTTCACTTCGTGCACTTGCTGTTACGCTTTTTGCAGGTGCTAGTATTTTTGCTGCTTTTATTGCTTTTGCTTCTCAACAAGCCTTTAGTAATATTGTCAGTGGGATTTTTATTGTTTGGTTTAAGCCCTTCAGAGTAGGAGATATTGTAGTGGTGGGTACACACTTTGGTGCAGTAGAAGATATTACATTACGACATACAGTTATTAGGGGGCTAGAAAACAAGCGTATTATCATTCCTAATTCCAATATTAGTAGTGATGTAATTGTCAATTCTACGATTGAAGACCCCAAAATTCAGCGTTTTGTAGAAATTTGGATAAACTATGATGCAGATTTGAAGCGAGCAATACAAATTATGGAAGAAGAAGCTATGAAACATCCAGAAATGATAGACGGAAGAAGTCTAGAAGACAGAATAAATGGAGACCCTATCGTTATGGTCAGACCAACGGGAATGGATGAACGAGGTATAAAAATTAGAGCCAGTGTGTGGGCAAAAGACCCACCTACTTCTTTTGACCTATACTGCGATTTGATTAGAGAAATCAAGTATCGTTTCGACAAAGAAGGAATACAAATGGGTGTTCCTCATAGGCACGTAAGCCAAAGCTATGGGAACTATAACGAACAAAATCAACAAATACAGCCTATCTCTTCAATAGGTTCAGAACCAAAAGAATAAAACAATTTCTTATAGGAATAGTTTATAGTATGATAAAAGGGCTAAAAAAGAAGTTAAATCATTTTTAATTGAATTTTTGGCATCAAATTTTCATATTATCTATTGACTAAACAAAAGGTTTAGTCATTTTGGCAGTCTAAAAGATTTGTTGAAATACCAAAAAGAATTAATTAATGTCATTTTGGCGTTTTTTTAGGTTGAAGTGCTTTAAATTTATTTTGGTTCATAATTTGAATAATATAAGTCAAATGTAACTTAGAATAGTCGCATTTATAAATAAAAAATTCACTTTTAATTTATTATTTTAGTAACTTAAATTTATACTATTATGACACTTATCAAATATAGACCAAGCAATTCATTTTTACCTTCTGCATTTTCAGAGTTTTTTGAGCAAGACTTCTTACCATCTAATAGAAGTTTGTTTGGAGCAGATTTGCAAATGCCAGCTGTAAATATTAGTGAAAACGAAAATGAGCATTTGATTGAAGTTTCGGCAGCAGGTTTTGAGAAAGACCAGTTCAATATTGAAATGGAAGACAATAAGCTCACTATTTCTGCTGAAATGAAGGAAGAACATGAGGAAAAATCAGATGAAAACGTAACAGAAAATAAAAAGCAAAACTATTACACTCGTCGTGAGTTTCGTTCTTCATCTTTCAAGCGTTCTTTCACACTTCCTAAAAATGTGGATGGCGAAAACATATCAGCTTCTTATGAAAATGGTATTTTAAAGCTGATATTGCCAAAGAAAGCTGAAGTTATTAATAAGAAAAAAGTAAATATTTCGTAACTTTGTTTAACAAGCAAGCAGAAATTACGAAATATCAGAAAACATATATAGACATTCAATACATTTAAGATCAACAGTAGTTAAGTTGTGAAATCCAAAAGAACCATCTCCTTGAGATGGTTTTTTTGTTCGATTAAAATCATTTCGTCAGATACTCAACGTAGTTGGTTTGCCTCATACTCCTTGATTTTTTTTATCAGCCTTTGTTCGTTTTTTCTATTTCTTCCAAATGCAAAAACAGAACTTCGTTTTTGTAGGCTACAAATGCTATTTACTAAAACTAGCTCATTCTTTTTATCTGATAAAACAATAATATCTTCCCCCCAGCTTCCAGACCAAAACGGAGGGTGAGTTTGTGCATAAGTCCCTTCTGCAAATACGTGAGTATGCCAGTCTAGTTCTGTTGCTATTTCCTTAATAATTTTGTGTAAGTCTGTAACAGATATTTTGCTTTCCACTTTTTTGAATCTCAACCTGTAATATTGCATAAAGAAAATTGATGCAAATACAGCTAAAGAGATCGTAAAAAATATAAATGAATCAAAAGTAAAATCTTGTAATAGAAACCACAATGCCCCAACAGGAAGGATTAAAAACGGAATACTCAGAGCATAATGAGTTATATAGTCTTCAAATGTGTGTAGTAATACTCTTTTAGTTTTTATCATTCTTGAGAGATTCTCCGACACTTCAGATTGATATTTAATTTTATTTTTTCCTTTGTTTTGTAAAACTCTCCGTTGTCTTTTGTCCATGTTTTTGGGGTACTTTAAATCTTCTTTCTCACAAATTTAATATTTCAGTATTCTATTTTTAAAGCATTTTTAGTAGATTGATATAAATTTATTTTAGGCTACATAGCCATCAAAGATGCTAAAAATATGAATCCAAAAGTAGATGAGTTTTTAGAAAAAAATCAAACATGGAATAAGGAATTATCCAAACTTAGAAGTATTCTTTTAGAGTGTAACTTAAGCGAAGATTTCAAATGGAAAACGCCTTGCTATACACTTGAAGGAAAAAATATTGTTTTGTTAGGACGTTTTAAAGAATGGTGTGTCATTAGTTTTTTAAAAGGTGTTTTGCTCAAAGACAAAGAAAATATCTTGGAGCTGGCAGGAGAACATTCTCAATCTAGTAAAGTAATTCGTTTTACAAGTGTTCAAGAAATTGAGAAAATAGAATCAATTTTAAAAAACTATATCTTAGAAGCGATTCAGGTAGAAAAAGCAGGTCTGAAAGTAGAACTAAAGAAAAATGAGGATATACACTTTGTTGCAGAACTTCAAAATAAAATAGATGAAGATTTAGCTTTTGGAAATGCCTTTAAAAAACTTACGCTAGGAAGGCAGAGAGGCTACAATCTTTATTTTTCATCTGCTAAACAAGCTAAGACAAGAATGTCACGTATCAAAAAATATGAAAATAGAATCCTTAATGGAAAGGGAATAAATGATTGTACTTGTGGCTTATCTAAGAAAATGCCTACTTGCGACGGCTCACATAAATTTGCCTAATAAACTATTTTTTTTCTAAGAGTTAATTTTTTTATAACTTCTCTATTCATAAAAGTTAATTAACTTTCAGACACAAAAAAAAATACATATAAACACACACTTCAAATGAGTAAAATAAGAAAAGAAGAAGCCCTCCGTTATCACGAAGAAGGCAAACCAGGAAAAATAGAAGTTATTCCTACCACAGCTACCAAAACCCAAAGAGACTTAGCCCTTGCCTATTCTCCAGGAGTTGCTGAGCCGTGTAAAGAAATTGCAGCAGATATCGAAAATGTTTATAGATACACAGCAAAAGGAAATTTAGTCGCCGTAATTTCTGATGGAACTGCCGTTTTGGGGTTAGGAAATTTAGGACCAGAAGCATCTAAACCAGTGATGGAAGGAAAGGGAGTTTTATTTAAAATTTTTGCTGGAATAGATGTTTTCGACTTAGAACTCAATACCACCAATGTTGAAGAATTTATTACTGTGGTAAAAGCCTTAGAACCTACTTTTGGAGGAATAAATTTGGAAGACATCAAAGCTCCAGAGTGTTTCGAAATTGAACAGCGTCTGAAAAAGGAACTCAATATTCCAATTATGCACGACGACCAACACGGAACAGCCATCATTACAGGAGCAGCCCTTCTCAACTCGTTAGAACTTGTAAAGAAAGATATTGACAAAATAAAAGTAGTTGTTTCAGGAGCTGGAGCTTCAGCAATCTCTTGTTTGAAAATCTTTGTGGATTTGGGAGTAAATCGTCAAAATATTATTGTTTGTGATAGTAAAGGAGTTATACGAACAGATAGAGAAAACCTTAGTGAAACTAAAGAGTTCTTTGCCACAGATACAGATGCACATACATTAGAAGATGCCTTAAAAGGTGCTGATGTTTTTATGGGACTCTCAATGGCAAATGTAATGACTCCAGAAATGCTCCTGTCTATGGCTGAAAATGCTATTGTTTTTGCACTTGCCAACCCCGACCCAGAAATCAATTACGAACTCGCTATGCAAACTCGTGATGATATTATTATGGCAACAGGGCGTTCCGATTACAACAATCAAGTAAATAATGTACTTGGTTTTCCTTTTATTTTTAGAGGAGCATTAGATGTTCGTGCAACAGAAATCAATGAAGAAATGAAATTGGCAGCCGTTAAAGCCTTAGCCGAACTGACTAAAGAACCTGTTCCAGATATTGTCAAGATTGCTTACAACCAGCAGACTATTTCTTTTAGTAAAGATTATATTATTCCAAAGCCATTAGACCCTCGCTTACTTACTACGGTTGCACCTGCTGTGGCTCGTGCTGCAATGGAGAGTGGTGTTGCTAAAAATCCTATTACAGACTGGGATAAATATGAAGCCGATTTGATTGTAAGAATGGGTAGAGACCAGAGTATTATCCGTCGTTTGGGCAATATGGCAAAACAAGACCCTCAACGTGTGGTGTTTGCAGAGGCTGATAATGCAAAAATCTTGATGGCAGCACAGATTGTAAAAGATGATGGTATTGCAGAACCAATTTTATTAGGAGATGAGAGAAGAATCAAGCGTCTGATAGAAGAAAACAATTTGGAGCTAGAAGATACAAGGATTATTGACCCAAGAAGTGAAGATTCGAATGAACTTATAGAAAAATATGCAAAGACATTTTTTGAAAAGCGCAAGCGTAGAGGTTTCAACAATTATGAAGCACAAAAAGCAATGCGTGAAAGAAATTATTTTGGCGCAATGATGTTAGAAGAAGGCGATGCAGATGCACTTATCTCTGGACTCTCAAGAAAATATTCTGACACAATTCGTCCTGCTTTAGAGGTTGTAGGAACATACAAAAGCCATAGAAAAGTAGCAGGAATTTACATGATGATTACTCGCAAAGGACCTATTTTCTTTGCTGATACCACTATGATTCCTAATCCAACAGCAGAAGATTTGGTAGGTATTGCAGCCATGACTTCCAATACGGTAAAAGAATTTGGTTTAGAGCCAAGAGTAGCCTTTTTATCTTACTCTAATTTTGGTTCATCGGACGATGAAGAACCAAGAACAGTAAGAAAAGCTGTTGAGATGATGAAAGAGCAATATCCTCATATTGTTGCTGATGGAGAAGTTCAAGCCAATATTGCTTTCAATAATGATATTTTGAAAGAAAACTATCCTTTTTCAGAGCTTGCCAACGGAGAGCCTAATATTTTGGTTTTCCCTAACCTTGCCTCTGCCAATATTGCTTACAAACTCATTCAAGAAATTAGTGGAGCAGAAGCGATTGGTCCTATTCTTACAGGAATGAAAAAGTCAGTTCATATTCTGCAACTAGGTAGTTCGGTACGTGAAATTGTCAATATGGTTACTATTGCTGTTGTAGATGCACAACTCAAGAAAAAATATGCAGTACAAGACAATAAAGCACAGTTTATGTAAATCCTAAATATGTCAGATTGAAAAAGACACCTTGTCAAAATGGATTTGATAAGGTGTTTTTTTGTCTTGTTTTTTAGGTTGAAAATACTAATTTTTAATGTGTTATATGAGCGAAACTGCCTATTACTCTGTGATTTATGAAAAATGAAATGTCAAAACATCTAAGAAACATACTAGCGTAAATAAAAAGAATATATCGTCTATAATTATCTATAAACTCTAATTTTGTTTGGTTTTTGTCTGAAAATAACAAATAAAGCCTTGTTTTTTTGGTTAATTGTTGAAGAATAATTTTGTTGCCGTCCTTTTTAAACTAAAAAAAATTACATTTTTGATAAAAAACAAACGTTAAACAATCTGTTATATCACTTTACTAATTTGTAATTTAAAAACTTTAGGGTTAATTTTTGTAGTTATTATGTTGATTAATAGCTCCCTAACCATCTGTTTTAGATAAATCACGACCTTATATATATATCCTATATTTTTTATGAGTAGATATTTACAATTTTTTTCATCTTTTCTCGCTTTACTTTTCGTTGTTACTCTGACAGTAATGGCGAAGGCACAGCAAACTACTAATGATTTTACAGACGATGAAAATAATACCCTTTTTCCTTCTTTAGAAACCTTCGGACTTCTCAATTATGATTGGGAAATCTCTCCTACTTCGTCAAAGCTAAATGCAGACGAGCGCAAAGAGCAAGTAGTGTTTCAAAAATATCATGATGCTTTAGAGTATTTTTATGATGAGAAAGGCGACTTCAAAGTATGGGAACTGGTACATCATTCTATAAAAATTAATTCTGAAAATGCTTTAAAGCAATACAACAAAGTTTATGTTCCTCTTCAAAATGGTGAAAAATTGGTACGCTTGAAGGCAAGAAGTATTCAAGAAGATGGAAAAATAACAGAAATTGATTTATCTCAAATTCGTCAAGTAGAAGAAAATGGCTTTTTTACTTCCTCTACTCGTTTTCCTATTGAGGGGGCGCAAGTAGGAAGTGATATTGAATATTTGTATTTAGTTGAGCGTTCTGCATCTTTATCTGGACATTATATTTATCCCTCTAATGTTCTTTTGAAAAACGTTAGTTTTGAGCTTGTAACACCATCTAATATTTTCTTTACTAGCAAAAGTTATAACGGACTTCCACAGGCTAAAGAGCAAAGCGATGCGATGGGTAGAAATTTGCTTTCTATTTCTACCGATAGAATACATAGTTCTTCATCTAAATCTATTTTAGGTGAGGGTAATCTAATGCGTTTGCACTACCGTTTTTCACACGTCTTGGCAGATGAGAAATATGCTGACAATAGTTGGAATAATATTGCCAACGAAATTGCATCAGTAGTTTATCCTTTGAGCTTAAAGGAAGAAAACAGACGTATAAATTCTATTTTAGAAGAACTTGGAGCAGAAAAAAGCTCATTCTTATCACAAGAACAAAAAATTAAGGCGATTGAAGATTACATCAAAAATCATATTCGTATAGATGAAAACATTAGCCACGATTCTTACTCTCTTTTGTCTTCTTTAGAAACAGGTATGAGCGATAGTTATGGCGTGTTGCGTTTGTTTGGGGCTTTCTTTCAGAATGCAGGAATAGACCACCGTTTGGTAGGCACATCAGATAAAAAATATTTTGTCTTTGACGAAGAGTTTCCATCTTGGGATTTTATCCATTCTTATCTTTTTTACTTTCCTTCTCTGAAAAGCTATTTGATGCCGACAGAAGTAAATTATCGTTATGGTTATATTCCTTACTCTCTCATCAACAATAAAGGTCTGTTTGTCAAACCTCCAGTTATAATTGGAGAAGATATTGTAGCGTATGCAGATGTTCGTACTATAAATTTTGTTCCTTCACAAAGCAGTACTGACACACATTATAAGGTAAGTTTTCAAGATGAACTCAATACTACAAAAATAAATTTAAAGAGAGAGCTAACAGGTTATTCTGCCATAGATTATAATGCGTATTATTACCTTTCTGACGAACCAGAAAAAGCAGTAGCAGAGCGATTTGATATTCGTGCAGGAGAACAGGAAATGACAGAGCGTGTAGATATTACGACTATAGAAAACAATTACTACGATGCTCAAAGTATTCGTATGGATTTGTTTAAAATAGAAGGAGAAATTTCTTCTAATACGCTTGTAGAGCAAGCTAATGAAACTTATCTATTCAAATTAGGAAGTCTTTTAGATGCACATCCAAAATCATATACACAGAAAGGAAATGTAGAAAAAGGTTATCCCGAAGAATTTAAGACTACGATTGAAATAGAAATTCCAGAAGGCTATTATGTTAGAAACTTTGAAGCCTTGAAAAAGCAAATCTGGAATGTGGAAATGGGTAAGATGATTATGCACTTCAAAACAGAGGCTACCATCAAAAATGGAGTGCTGATAGTTGAAGTAACAGAGTTTTACAGAGATGGTATTCAAACAAAAGAACAATTAGCAGCCTTTGAGCGTATCAATTCTGCATCAGTAGATTTTAGTAATGCTGTTGTGATGATTCAAAAAATGAAATAATAACAAATAAAAAAATAGGAAAACAAGAAGGCAAAACTCCCCTTTTATATCACAATCATAAAACTTATAAACTAAGCCATCTAAGAAAGTATTTTTGGATGGCTTTTTTATTTTTCTGTATTATCATTGATATTTTCTCCTAAAATAGATAAAAGCTCTATCAGTTCTGGTATTTTTTCGCCTTGCGCAGCATGTTCAAACGACTGGATTAGGTTATGAATGGTTCTTCGTAGAATGGCTAAATTATCACAGGGTGAGTAAAAAGTTTCATTTTGAGGTAATTTGAGTTGTTTGAGGTAGTTGTCGATGTCTTGTTTAGCAAAAATAACCCCTCGGTTAAATACATTGATGTAGAAGGTAAGTTCTTCACTTTTATAGGTCAAGACAAAAAGATTAGGCAAATTGACACCAAATACAGGCAGTTTGAGCTTCTGTGCAATCAACATATAGACTACTGATAAACTTATTGGATTTCCTTTTTTAGATTCCAACACTTGATTTATCATAGAATTATTAACCGAATGAAAATTATTTACATTAGCTTTAAAAGATAGCTTTTCAAAAAAAATACTGTTAAGCCGTCTAATTTGGTCTATTGGATGCTGAACATTTTGAAAACTAACCCACGTTTCAAAGTAAAGTTGTTCTATCTTAACTTTTAACTCCTCATATTCTAAATCTGGGTACTGATAAGTTGCCAAAATCCATAAACCTTTGAGCAAATCGTCTTGCTCATTTTCATACCAGTTTTGCAGCTTTTCTTTCAAGAGACCAAATTGTAAAGTATGTAAAATATCTTCAATTCTACTTTGCAACTTCAAATTTAAACTACTTGTCCAAGTATCTTCTAAAAGTGGAATAATAGGCTTTCCGATAGATAAAATTTTATTTCTTATATGATTCAAGATTTCTGTATCATCGTCTTCTAAAAGCGAAATCAAGGCTTTTAATTCATTTTCACTCAAACTATTATCTTTTTTCATAATTTTCTTTTATAGCTGTCTATTTGTTTCGTATCTGTCTAAACTCAAAATAATCAAAACAGTTTTTTAAGCCAAAAAAATCACTATAAAAACTAGGTTTTTATAGTGATTTGATGATTTACCTTTAAGTAAATAATATATTATTCTGCTTCACCAGAAGGACTTTCAATTTGTGCTATTTCATTTTCTAAGTTTCCGATAGCTTGGTCTATAAGCCATATTCCCTGTCCTTCTTCACCAATAATATCGAAAAGCTCCACAGCACGACGAGAAATTACCTCTTCTTCTCTTTGCTCGTTTACAAACCATTGCAAAAACTGAAACGTAGCAAAATCTTTTGCTTTCAAACACGCATCTACCAAATCATTGATAGCTAAAGTAACCTTGATTTCGTGCTTTAGAGCCGTTTCGAAAACTTCTCTCAATTTATCGAAGTTATAACGCAAATCTGTAATTTCTGGAGCAAGAGCATGTCCACCAGCATTATTTAGATAATCGAAGAATTTCATCATGTGCATGCGTTCTTCTTCTGCGTGGTTGTAGAGATATTTTGCCGAATTGACATAACCTTCCTTATCGCACCACGAAGCTGCAGCCAAATATGCCCACGAAGAGCGAGCTTCTAGCTGAATTTGCTTATTGATAAGGTTTTGCATCTCTTGTGTAATCGATGTTTTCATCGTTACTACTGTTTTCTGAACTCCGTTCTTTGACATAGTCTATATTTTTTTAATGTTGAAGTCTATTTTTATAAAAGGCTAAAAAGTAAATATATATTTTTATAAAGTACTCATCAATAGATATTTACTGTTCTGCGAGACACAGAACAGGGAAAAATACTGTTTGTTGGTGTTTTAGTTTAGCAACACCAATAACTTTTTGTACTCTAACGTTTTTATTACTTTTTCCCTTATAACGGAATCAATAATAGAAAGGATTTGTTTTGAAAGCAATACTAAAAAAATAAAATTAGAATTAGTCAAAATAAAAAGATAATGAAACTAGAAGATTTTGAACTGGTAAAAAAATACAGCTCCTTGTTTGAGGATATGAAAAATACGATGCAAGACTCTATCAAACATGCAGAAGGAGATGTTTATACACATACACAAATGGTTTTGGATTCTATTTTGAAAACAGAAGAATGGAACACTTTTTCCAAAACAGAACAAGATATTTTATTTCTAACGGTCTTGTTTCACGATATTTGCAAACCTCACACTCTTACTCACGAACCAGATGGAAGCATTAGCCACCCTAGCCACGCACGCAGGGGCGCACAACTTACAAGGCAGATTTTAGACAAAGAAAACTATGATTTTGATACGATATATAAAGTCTTTCAGACTATTTTTTATCATGGCTATCCGTTTTGGGCATACGCAAAGGACAATCCACAGAAAAGCATGATTCTGACCAGTCTTTTATCGAACAACAAATGGTTGTATGCTTTTGGAAAGGCTGATTTAGGAGGACGAATTTGTCCAGATTGGGAAGAATGGCAATATCGTTTGGAAGTTTTTAAAGAATTGGGAGTAGAAAACGATTGTTTTGATAATCCTTATGCCTTTCATTCTAATTACGACAGGTTTGAATATTTTAGAAAAGACAACAACTTTCCCAATACACAACTCTACCAAGACTATGACTTTGAAATTACGATGCTTTGTGGGCTTCCTGCTAGTGGAAAGGATAGTTATATTGTAGAAATGAATGAAGACTTGCCTATCGTTTCGATGGATGATTTGAGAAAAGAACTCAAAATAAAACCTACTGATAATCAAGGAAAAATCATTCAAGAGGCAAAAGAACGAAGTAGAGAATATTGTAGAAAAAAACAGTCTTTCATTTGGAACGCTACCAACCTCACAAAACAAGTCAGAGGAAGTCTGATTTCGATATGGCTTCCCTACAAACCTAAAATTAAAATTGTTTTTCTACACAAAAATATCAACCAACTTGTAAAAGACAATCGCAGTAGAGAAGAAAGCGATATTGTACCCACCAAAAAGATTTGGGAGATGCACAACAGATTAGAATTTCCAGATATTCAAGAAGCACATGACGTTATTTTTTTAGAAAAAAGTTGATTTCCAACCTTTATTTTTCTTTATATTTTCTATTTCGCTTCAAAAACACGAAATTTGCGACCTTATTTGATATACGAATAAGGTTTTTTTCTTCAAATAATTTTGATGTACTCCTATGCTGACTTTGGCAGTAGACTTTGGAAATACAACGCTCAAAGCGGCTCTCTTCGAAAATGAAGAACTCTTAGAGGTGCGTTATTCACTTTCTACAACAGCTTTAAAAAGTTGGATAAAAGAAATTGAGAAAGATGCTACTCGGTTTTTGAAGGGAATTATGATTAGTTCAGTAAGAAAAAATGAAGAAGTCGAATTTGCATTTGTAGAGGAATTACAAGCTGATTTGTCTTCTAGTTCTAAATTAATCATAAAATCAACATCAGACAAAGAAAGAGTTGCAACAAAAGATAAGCAAATTAGCGTCGTGGTGCTAGATGAAAATACGCCTTTGCCTATCAGAAATGAGTACAAAACTCCCAAAACGTTGGGAAAAGACCGTTTGGCTGCCGTCATAGGAGCTTACTTTCTAAATGAAGAATTTGCATACAAGCCGACTTTAGTTATTGATGCAGGAACGTGTATTACGTATGATTTCATCAATTTGGTTCAGAACGAAGGCATTTATGAAGGAGGAAGTATTTCACTCGGTTTGCAAATGCGTTTTAAGGCTCTGAATCATTTTACAGCTAATCTTCCTTTGTTCGAACCTCAAGAAACTTTGCCTACACCTGTTGGAAAAACAACTGAAGGAGCGATGCAAAGTGGTGTTCAGTTTGGGTTGATGGCTGAAATAAAAGGAATTATTGATTTTTATCAGAAAAGTGGTAAAGAAGAATTAAATATTGTCGTTTGTGGTGGCGATGCTAAACTACTTAAAAAGTGGTGGCGAGAATATACTCTGCGATTTACAAACGATATGTATAGTTATAAAGAATGGACTATCGAACCTAATTTGGTTTTGATAGGTTTACAACGAATTTTCCAGTTTATAAAAAATAATGAAGACAACTAATATCTATCTACATTTTGTATCAAAACTATCAACTTCTATTATAATGATAGTTTTTATTGTATCAATTTCTTTCTCTGCTTTTGCTCAAACAGCAAATAATCCTTTTTCACGTATCGGATTAGGAGATATTTCTGCTAGACGTTCTATTGCTAACCTTGGAATGGGAGGAATGGGCGTAAGTCTTCCAACAGTACAATATTCTAACCTTCAAAATCCTGCACTTTTGAGCTATCACAAACTAACTGTTTTTGAAGGCGCAGGAGTAGGAGAATATAAAGATTTACAGACCAGCTCACTTCAAACCAACGATTTTGGTGGAAATTTAGCTTACTTATCACTTATTTTTCCAGTCTATAAAAACACGAGCATTAATGTTGGTTTTCAGCCTTACTCTTCCGTAAATTATGACGCTGTCAGTTACGAACTTTTACCCAATACACCTACTTTTGTTAAGTATGACTATGCTGGAAGTGGTGGAGTTTCACAGGCTTTCCTTAGTGTAGGAAGTAAAATTATTCAAAATCTTTCTGTGGGTGCACAGATAAATTATAACTTTGGAGCAATTAGTAATACCTCAACTTCTACTTTAGACGATTTTAGATCTAGCTTTGTGGCTCAACTCAATGACCGTTACAATTATAGTGATTTTAGTTACCGTTTAGGAGTGCATTATTTTATTCCAGTATTTGAAAATTCGCAAATAAATGTAGGAGTAAGTTATGATGGTGCTGCTGATTTTAGTGCTAAACATTTCAGAGCTTTTGAGCGTAAAAACTTTAGTGATGTTGTGATTGATGGAGATACATTGTTTTCTGAACGTAAAGAATCTATCCAAATTCCAGATGCATTTACTTTTGGCATTAGCTTACAACGTGGATATCTGCAAGCTGCATCAGGTACAAAAAATATGGCATATAGTTTTGGTATTGACTATTCTATGCAAGATTGGAGTGTTGCAAATGGTTCTACTATTGTAGGAGGAAATCGTTTGCAAAGTAGCTATAAAGTTAGTGTTGGAGGTGAGATTACACCAAATGTTCGTAATACAAATTATTTAGCTCGCACTACATACCGATTAGGTTTTTCATACTCTCAAACGCCATTGGTTATAAATAACGAGCCTATCGAAGATATGAGTTTGAGTTTTGGTTTTTCGCTCCCTGTCAAGAATAATTTTTCTTCGCTTAATCTTTATGGAGCAATAGGACAGCGTGGTAGTTTGGAAGCTATTAAAGAGCAGTATGTTCGTTTTGGCTTAGGAATCTCTATTAGTGATAGATGGTTTGTTCGTTCTAGGTTTGATTAATACAAATTTACTCAACACTCAAAAGCCTTTTCTTTCGCTAGGAAGAAAAGGCTTTTTTTATATAAAAAGGGAAATAAACCTGCATCAAAATTATTTCTCTACAATCTCAAAAGAGCTTTCTACTTTTTTGCCATTCTCTACCAAAACAACTTTATAATTAGAAATTGGTAAATAGTATTTTCCATTATCTGATTTGGAAATAGTAAAAGGCTTTTCTTTTGTAGAAAGCGATTTTGAAAGTTTCTTAGCTGCTGCTTCATTTATTGTCAAATCATAATTCCAATAGTTCAGACCTGCTCTAGCTTCCATTTTTTCAGAATGTAGAACATTTCCATTTTTATCTAAGATTTGAAGTTCTACTTCTGATTTTTGGTTAGTAAAGAAAATAAATTTTTGTTCTTCTTCGCTTGGCTCGTAGTTTCCAAACCACTTACTCCAATAGGTTTTGCCCCAATTTTTATTTGATTTGATGTTGTTTTTAGCTAAGAAAAAAGATGTTTCTTTCGGCTTACTTGCCAAATTTTGTAAAGGCTCAATGTTTATTATAAAGAGCGAGCGTCCGTGCGTTCCGACCACTAAATGGTTCGCTACAGGTTGAACAGACAAATCGTGAACTGCCACACGAGGAAAATCTTTACCTAGTCTCATAAAATTTTCTCCCTTATCTAAAGAAGCATACAAATCGTGGTCTGTCCCTACAAAAAGTAGATTTTCATTTTTATAATCTTCTCTGATTACATTTACAGATTCTAAAGGTAGATTCTGACCTATTTTTTTCCACGTCTTTCCAAAGTCATTAGAAACCAAAACAATCGCTTCAAAATTATCAAAACGGTAGCCATTCAACGTAACATATACTCGTTCTAGTTGGTGTTTAGAAGCCTGTACACGACTCACCCAAAAGTTTTTATATTTTGGAAATTCTTTGAGGTAATTTTGAGAAATATTCTCCCAACTATAGCCAGCATCTTTACTTATGTGAACCATTCCATCGTCCGAACCAACATATAAAAGCCCAAAACGCAAGGCAGATTCATCAATAGAAGTCAGAGTGTTATAAGCTACATCACCTGTTTTGGCTAGTTTTTCGTCTGCTCCTCTTGTTAAGTCTTCTGAAATGGTTTCCCATGTTTTGCCTTGGTCAAAGGAACGGTGTACACGATTCGAACCCATATACAAGATATTTTGTTGATGTTTTGAAAGGTGTAAAGGCGTTTGCCAGTTGAAACGAAACGGTTTTTGTCCTAACTCATGTGATGGGGTGATGTAGTCAGATTCTAGTGTAGTTTTATCAACTTTATAGCAATTTCCAAACTGATAACACGTAAAAATGGTGTTGTTGTCTCTAAAATCAATTTCTACTTGCATTCCGTCGCCACCTAAAAGTCGTTTGTAAGGATATGCGCCTTCTTGTTGCCAATAATCTGAATATTCGTACTGATGCGAAGCTGTCCAAACACCATTGTCTTGCAAACCTCCATAAACATTGTATGGTTCTGCTCTATCCGTTGCTACGCTATAAAATTGTCCTACTGGAATAGAATTGTGCTTAGACCACGTTTTGCCATCATTGTATGAGATATTTATTCCTCCGTCGTTTCCATTAATTAAATGTCCTTCTCGGTTTGGATTGACCCAAAGCGCATGATGGTCTGCGTGAACATTATCTCCATTGATGCTTTTCCAGTTTTTTCCTCCATCATCACTTGTCAAGATTGGAACGCCTACAATATAAAGTTTTTGAGGGTTGTTTTGCGAAACTCTGACTTGCCCAAAATAATAACCATAGGAATAAACTACTTCATCAATGCTTCCTTCATGTGTTTTTTCCCATGTTTTGCCTTTATCTTTTGAAAGATAGAGTTCTAAGCCTTTTACTGGCGTGTCAAACAAACGTGTATTGGCATCTCCTAAGAAATCAACTAAGGCTTTTGGCTGAATTTTATTTTCTTTAATTTGAGATTTGATAAATTCGGCTGTATATTTTCTTGGAAAACGATTTTCTTTTAAATATTCTGTGATTTGCTCATCCGAAACGCTCAAAAACTGCTCACTATTCATTGCCAAAATAGCATCTTTTGTAAGTGTTAATTTTTTTTCGTCTTTCTTGGTTTCATCTTTTGGTTTTCTGTCTTGATTATCTAAACAAGCATAAATCCAGTTTGGATTAGCTTTAGAAATCGTTAGACCAATTCTTCCTACACCTTCCGAAACAGGAAAGCCACTTTCTGATGTGGTAAGTTTTGTCCAGTTCTGACCACCATCATCAGAACGATAAATCCCACTTCCTTTGCCAGATTCTTCAAAGTCCCATGCTGCTCGGTGGCGTTGCCAAGTAGCTGCATAAAGTGTATTTGGATTGCTTGGGTCAATGATTAAATCAACTGCTCCTGTGTTTTCATCTACAAAGAGTGTTTTTTGCCACGTTTTGCCTCCGTCAGTGGTTTTATAAATTCCTCTTTCCTTGTTTTTCGAATAAAGATGACCAAGAGCAGCTACCCAAAGTGTATTTTTATCTGTTGGATGCAAAATTATTCTACCAATGTGTTGTGTTTCGTCTAGTTCTAGGTCAGATTTATGCTCCCAAGTTTTGCCCATATTGTAAGAGACATACATTCCGTCGCCCGAATACGACGAACGAGAAGAGTTATTTTCGCCAGTTCCTATCCAAATCGTAGAATTTTCCCACGAAACAGCAATATCTCCAATAGACATTACTCTTTCATCTTGAAAAAGAGGAGTAAAAGAAGTTCCGTTGGTGTTAGTATGCCAAAGCCCTCCAGAGGCGAAGGCAGCCAAAAATTCGGTAGGGTCGTTGGGATTGACTTCAATGTCTACCACACGCCCACTCATAACAGTTGGTCCTATGGATTTGACAGGAATATTTTTGAGCCAAGATGTTTCTTGACTAAGCCGAGCATAAGAATCTTGACGGTCTTTTACTGCTGTAAACTCTATATTTTCATTTTGGGAGAAAGCGAAGTTTGAGAGCAAAAGAAATAGCAAAGGGGAAAGAAAATGTTTTTTCATAATTATAATGTAGCTCATTCTTTAGAATGAGAAGAGTATTTGATTATTGATTGATTACAATTTGCAAACAAATTTTCTACATCTAAAAGTGATAAATAAAATACTGTTATTTTTCGTATTTTTTAACGAAAAAACCTAGCAATTTCTATAAAATCACTAGGCTATAAAATATTGAAAAATTACATCACATACCCTCTTGCCAAATAGAGTATTCTTTTTTCTCTACGGCTTGATAGATAATTTTACCACTACTTATATACATATACAAACCATATTTTGGATTTATACTTGATATGTCAATTTTCTTATCTCTTATCTTTGTATCCGTTATTTCTGTCAATAAAGTTGTCTTTTTCTGCCTTTTTAAGAGTAAAAATATTTTCTCATTATACACTTCCTTCTGTAAAATACGAGTATATCCAAAATCGTCCAATAGACCAATAAGTTTTACCTCTGCTTTAGGCATAATGCCAGTAAGAACAAACTTTTCTGCTTCTGCAGAGATTTTATTTAGAGAGTTTTTTTCTATAGCACCATTAGATAAATCTACTGTTAGTGTAACAATATTTCCCAGAATCTGATTTCTATTATTCGGACTGATATAAAAACTACTTAAATTACTGATAGAGAAATCGGGAAATAAATTTAGTCCAGTAGAAAACTCTTCTGCGACTAATGTTAGTTTATCATCTTTAATATAAGATGCTACGAAATTCAATCTCATATTCGGATTCATAAATGGATTAGAATCATTCATTTTCAACTCATACATCTGTTTCCAGTCGTAAGTATAAATATCGCTTTGCTCTCCATTATCATCATATTTGCACACAAATATGCCCTTAGAATCTTTAACATCAAAAAACAACCCTGATAAGATAACGCCATCTTTCGCTTCTTGAACATTACTAGGCATCAGTGTCCCCCCATTATGTATGAGACTTGTCTGTTTTTTTAGTTTTCCATTTTTCTTATCTATTGAAAATATTGCTCGGTTTGACTCTCCTTCTTTAATATCTGCTTTTTGAGTAGATATTACAAATAGTGTAGCTACTGAACCTGCAACTTTTTTGATTTCGTAAGACCCTTTTTCAGGAGCGAGTGTATTTACCCACACTACTTTGCCTGCTTTACTGACCTTTCTGCTTTTTATTCCATACTTGAGCTTATTTATTTTATAGAAATTCGTTATGTAAAACTCGTCATTGTCTAGTAGCACGTACAAAGCTTTTGAGAGTGGGAAGTAACTGACCCTGTCAAGATAAAACTTCGCTTCTTCTTCTGAAAGATTTATACGTGTATTTATTTTTATGTTAGCTTCAAAATCTATTTTTATTATTCTGACAAACCCCTCCATGTCATAGAATGTCAAATATAAAGCATCTTGAGTAAGAATATTTCCGTTGTCTTGATACACGGATTGATATTCTAGTTTCAAATTAGTCGTTTTGAGTAATTTTCCAGCAGGGTTATGAAGGTAAAGTTTATAATTAATTACATCACCTTTTTTGTAACTAGATGTGTACAAAGATAAAATATTTCCTGTTGGGAGGTTTTTAGTTATTACCAAATAGTGCTTTGAAGAATTTTCGAAAGTAACTTTTTGAGCGTGTAAACTATTAGAATTAAGTAGTTAGTTTTCACAAAATTGTTATTTTGTATTTCTGATTAAAAATAG